>DATCMY010000104.1:0-1911 GCA_036565505.1 Hanamia sp. | reverse complement strand
TAATTTTGCTTTTCCTTCAGCAATTAAATCTTTTTCAGATTGCCAAATGGAATCATATTTTTTTGACACGTTATCAATCAATGAATCCAATTTGTCTTTAAAAACATCAACACTGTCATTGCCTTTTCTTGCAATTTTTCTTCTGGTTTTTGATCCCTTTTCAGGTGCGAATAAAATCCCCATCAATGCACCAGCGGCAACACCGCCTAAAACGCCTAATATTAATTTATCAGTTTTCATGATTTTTTTTTTTATTGTTTAATTTATTTATATTTTTTTTCCTTGAATAAGTCTTAATAGTATCGCGATAATTGCGAAAACAAGAAGGATGTGGATTATTGATCCTGCACTATAGGCAAAGAACCCGATTGCCCAAAAAATGATTAGAATTACGGCTATAGTATAAAGTAGATTGTTCATGATAATTATTTTTTATTATTAACGGTTAGATCTTTCAATGCTTGACCAAGTTCATTCATATCGTGATTAAATTCATGTTTAAACGATTGCCAATCACTTGATGCGTCGTTTTTATAAGCCTCCATTTTTGCTTTAAGATCTTTGTTTTTTTGTTCCAGGATGTCAATATTTTTTTCATATTTGGCATCAATTGTTTTTTCTGCTTTTTTCATTTTCAACTTCAATTCAGTTATCCGAATTTCGTTTTCATTGATAATTGAATCTGTATTTTCTTTGAAAGCTTTCCATTCTTCAGCACTGGCAACCTTTTTTGCCACGACCAAATTATCCTTGGCATCTTCTACGTTGTCTTTGGCATCTTGCACATTTTCTTGAGATTCTTTTTCTTCTTTAGTTGAAGGTTTACAACCTAATAATACCGTTCCAGCGATTAGTGTGGTAAATGCGAGGGTAAAAATTGTCTTTTTCATATTGAGTGATTTAAGTATTAAAAGCATTGTAAACCAAACAAATTTTGCTGCTCCCAATAAAATAAATAGTAAGGATTGATAATAATAGTCCAATTATTACAAACATTCCTAATTTCCAATTTGATTCGGTATCTTTATTCATAATTCTAGTTTTTATTGTTTAAATAAAAAAGGACAGGGTTTTAAGTTCCTGTCCTTTTATTGATATTATAATTGTATTCAGATAACTTATTTTTCAGCATTAAAAATGTCAATTATCACGGTACGGTTATAAGAACGTTCCTCTGGGAATTCGTTTTTAAAAGGGGAGAAATTTGGATCTTCACCGTAACCGTTTATTTCGAATTTCACATCGGTTCTGCCGGATTTTACCAAGGCACTTTCGATAATTTTTTTCACATTGTTTGCACGAGCCAGAGACAATTTTAGATTATAGGCATCATTTCCAATTATATCGGCATGACCATGAATAATTACCGTTCCGTTTGCGGGAATCTTTGGTACCACAACATCTGTTAGGTATTTTTGGTAAATCAAGATGGCTTTTGAATCATTGAATTCATAAATAACACTGTATCTAATTCCTTCATCGATTTTGGCTGGAGCCCAAAGCACAATATGTGCCGTAGTTTCTTTACGTACAACCTTGCCACTTTTGGTTTGACCTATCATTGTAATTTTGAAGTCGCCTTCAGGTCGAGTTCCTAAAATGGACTGTCCAGATAAGCTTGCACTTTCTTGAGTGTAAGGCCCAAATGATTGAACTATTCCTTTTTCATCAGCAACCTGAATAGACCATGATGTAAAAGCTTCGTTTGCACCTTTTGTGTCAAATGTTACATAACTTTCTATAGGTGCTACTTGCAAAACTGCAGTTTCTGATGAATTAGATTTACCTGGACCACTTTGGAATTCTGCTAATAAAACTGGTGAACTACTTTCGATAGAAACTCTTCTATCTCCTTCACGAAGAAGGTCTAATTCACGTACTCCTCCTGGTTGTTCAGACGGGATATTTGGT
>DATCMY010000103.1:0-23703 GCA_036565505.1 Hanamia sp. | reverse complement strand
CGTCTGTGCCGCGGGGATTAAATTGCGCCAAACGATGTACTTCAATAAACATGGGCCGGATATCATAATTTTTTATCGCAAGAAAGGCAGGATTGAACCTTTCTACGTGGCCTACCTGGAATTTTATATTAGCTTCTTTGGCAAGCTTTACAATTTCTTTTGCTTCGCTCATTGTGTTGGCAAGAGGCTTTTCAACAAATACATGTTTGCTTTTTAAAATGGCCATTTTACACAATTCATGGTGCACTGTTGTTGGAGCTACAATATCTACAATGTCGCAGGCATTCATTAATACAGATGCGTCTTTATATCTTTTGAGTCCATATTTTTCACTTACCTCAAAAGCATTTTTATCGTTGGGGTCATAAAATCCTATCAACTTAGTTCCTTCAATTTCTGCCCAGTTATTCAGATGAAATTTTCCTAAATGGCCCACACCAAATACACCGACTTTTAACATAAAATGGTATTTAAATGCGATAAAGATAATCACAGTTCAACAACCTCTATAAAACAAATAATTTTTGAAAGTTGAAACTAAAAAAAATGCCTCAAAAAATGAGGCAAATATTTATGATGCTGAATGTAATAATTGCGAATGAGAAAGGTAATAAGGATCCGGACTGAACATAAAAAAACATGAACCGTCTTTAATTGTTTCTATTATAGGTTTTGAATATTGATCAGGCAATGCGGGGCATCCCAAACTTCTGCCAATATATCCCTGGCTTCTTATTAAACTTTCATCCACATAATCGGCTTTATGAATTACGATCGCTCTTCTGTAGGCATTATCATTTATGCCTTTTTCTTCCCCTTCTAATTGAAGAGAAAATCCATGTTCCCCATTGTAAGTTTCTTTAGTAATATAAAATCCAAGGCTGCTTTTATAACTTTCAGGCGCATTGGAAAATTTATTGGCAAATTCTTTTCCGGAATTGCGGCCATGTGCTACATAAGTATTAAATAAAACTTTTGCATTTTCTAAATCTATTACAAACAAACGTTTCCTGCTTGAAGGCAAACTGAAATCTACTATCGATAAAATATTATCGTTATTGAGTTTTCCTAATGAACGTAAACGGTTGAACCCTTCAATACCATAGTCGAAAGCTTCCTTAGAAAGCCCCATGGTATTTAATTTCAAACTATCATAAAGTAAAGATTGGGAAATTTCTTTTGAATATAAGGGCTTGGTATATTCCAATGGAATAGCAGAAACGATTTTAGTAGTTTGAACTTCCTTTTGAACTTCCTTTTGGGAATCCGGAATTACTTTGGCAAAAACAAATGGGATATGTATTAAAAAAATAAAAATGGGTAGAAGAAATATATAAAATTTCTTAAGTGAATTGTAGTTCATTCAGTGTTTTTAAATCAGGTTATTAAAAATATATTTCTAAAAAACTTTTGAATGTAAAAGCTTTATAAACGGTTTCATATTACAATTAGCAAATGGCCAGGTGCGCTTTAGTAAATTGGATTATAATTTATTTTAAAGCGATTGTAAATATAGCCCACAATGGTTTTTTGACCAATTCCTGCCTCTTTTATTTTTTGTAAATCACTTTTCTTTACCTGTTTTTTAACAGTATTCGCCCCTGATGTTAAAAGAATAATAATGAAAACTGAATTTTAATCAATTTATTGTACAGCGAAATACGAAAAATTAATTAACTGATAAAACTTATTTCTAGCTAAAGCTATTTTCTTTTTCCTCTTTATTTCTTCCTACCTGCTTCTGTCTATATTTGTAATAATCAATAATCAATATGCTAATTTGAGCCAATATAATTTTAATAAATTTTTTTAGATATCAATAGCCTAGTTTCCATATTAAGTAACCCTATCGAATATTTAAAGGGAGTAGGTCCGCAAAGGGGCGATCTTTTAAAAAAGGAATGCAGCATTTTTACATTTAATGATTTGCTTCAATATTTTCCTTTCAGGCATATTGATCGTACACAAATTACACCAATCAATAAAATTGCCCCTGATACAGAATATGTGCAGGTATTAGGTAAAATAACTTCCATAGAAACCTTAGGTGAAAAACAGGGCAGGCGTTTGGTAGCAACAATTTATGATGGTACCGGTGAACTTGAATTAGTTTGGTTTCAGGGTATAAACTGGATAGAAAAAATATTGAACATTGGCGCAAGATTCAGGGTTTTTGGTAAGGCCGGTTTTTTTATGAATAGCCCGCAAATAACTCATCCGGAAATGGAATCAGTGTTAGATGAAAATAAAGAAACCCGTAGTTTCCTGGAACCAATATACCCGAGCACGGAAAAATTAAAAGCAAGAAGTATGGGGGGGCGGCAAATGGCTAAATTTACTTATACGCTTCTTCAATTACTTTCTGAAAAGGATATTCCGGAAAATATTCCAGCCGATATTTTGGAGAGATTTCGATTGGTAAAAAGATTTGACGCTTATAAAAATATTCATTTTCCATCTTCGCAGGAAGCTTATGAAAACGCTGTGAAAAGAATAAAGTTTGAAGAGCTTTTTTTATCACAGCTTCGTATGGGGTTATTGAGATTCAAAAGGCATACATTCTCCAAAGGTTTAGTATTCGGAAAAGTGGGCGATTATTTCAATGATTTTTATACAAATCATATTCCCTTTGAATTGACCGGTGCGCAAAAAAGAGTATTAAAAGAAATCAGAAAAGATTTAGGAAGCGGCAAGCAAATGAACCGTCTTTTGCAGGGCGATGTTGGTAGCGGAAAAACTATGGTAGCATTGATGGCAATGCTGATTGCTGCTGATAATGGTTTTCAGAGTTGCTTTATGGCACCTACAGAAATACTTGCCCGGCAACATTATGAAAGTCTAAAAACGATGCTGGCCGATATTCCGGTTAAAGTGGGCATTCTTACGGGTTCTACTACTGCTAAAGAAAGAAGAGAACTTTTAAAAGGATGCGCTGAAGGTAATTTGCATATAATAACCGGAACGCATGCTTTAATAGAAGACACCGTTCAATTTAAAAATCTGGGGCTTGCTATTGTAGATGAACAACATCGTTTTGGCGTGGCCCAACGGGCTAAACTCTGGAAAAAAAATGAAATAAATCCTCATATTTTAGTTATGACGGCTACTCCTATTCCACGTACGCTGGCGCTTACCGCTTATGGCGATCTGGATTATAGTATTATGGATGAATTGCCGCCGGGAAGAATTCCAATAACCACAGTACATCGCATGGAATATGCCCGTCCGCAGGTAATGGATTTTATTAAATCTGAAATTTCTAAAGGGCGGCAGGCTTATATTATTTATCCCCTTATAGAAGAATCGGCCAAATTGGATTTTGAAAATTTAATGAAAGGCTATGAAGAGGTAAAAGCCTATTTTCCCGAACCTCAATATTATATAAGCATGGTGCATGGCCGGCAGAAATCGTTGCAAAAACAAACGAATATGAATCGCTTTGTAATCGGAGAAAGCAACCTTATGGTTTCTACAACCGTTATAGAAGTAGGGGTAAATGTGCCCAATGCAAGTGTGATGCTGATAGAAAGCGCTGAAAAATTCGGGCTTCCTCAACTTCATCAATTAAGAGGAAGAGTGGGGAGGGGAAATGAAAAAAGCTATTGCATTCTTTCTACTAAAGTAAAATTATCTGCAGATGCCAAACAACGTCTGAAAATAATGTGCGAAACCAATGATGGATTTAAAATTGCAGAAAAAGATTTGGAGATACGCGGCCCCGGAGATATAGAAGGAACAAGGCAAAGCGGCCTGCTTAATTTTAAATTGGCCAACATTATTGAAGATAAAAAAATGCTTGAAGTCGCAAGACAAACAGCAGAAAAAATAATACAGGAAGATGCCTCTTTATCTCTGGTAAATAATTTGTGTCTTAAAAATTTTCTTGGATCACAAAAAGGAAAAACCGCCTGGAGTAAAATATCCTGATTAGATTTTGCATTAAGGTTTGTTAATTCACTATTAAATAAAATTTGGAAAATTAATATTCAATCTACTGATGCAATTGTTTCGTAAATTTAATTCTGAAATTAATTAATTTAATTTTTGGTGTTGTTAAACCTTTTTGTTCTTTTTAATTCATAGAAAAAATATTTTGTCTTGAGAATATTTAAGCGCTATCCTTACTTCTTTTCACTTTTATTTGTAACATTTTTTGTTGCAGATACTCTTTTTGCCCAGGTAGAATTTATTGAAAATAAAGGCCAGTGGGACTCCCGGGTAAAATTTATGAGTAATGCTGGAGATGGCTCTTTTTTTCTACAAGAAAAAGGATTTACTATTGCACAATATAGTCCTCAGGATGTTGAAAATTTAAAAGACCTACGCCATGGCATTAATACCAAAGCAGCACTAAATGAGAAAGCAAAAAATAATAAAATTCGGGCTCATTCTTATTCAGTGCAATTTTTAAATGCACAGTCTCCTCAGATTTTTCCGGACAAACCTATACCAACAGTAAATAATTATTTTATTGGAAACGATAAAAGTAAATGGGCGTCTAATTGTAAAATATACCAGGCAGTTACTTACCAAAATGTTTATCCTGGTATTGATATTCGGTATTTTGTAGATGGAGGAAGCAACTTAAAGTATGATTTTATCGTTCATCCGGGCGCTAATGTGGAAAATATCGCCATGAAATATACAGGGGCCGATAAAGTTTCTCTAAAAAGCAAAGAACTGGTAGTTTCTACTTCACTCGGTACCAGTAGAGAACTTGAACCTACCACTTATCAAATTATTGATAATAAAAGGCAGGACGTGGAATGCCGCTATGTTGTGAAAGATGATGTTGTTCGATTTAAAGTGAAAAATTATGCTCCTGATGAAACTTTGATCATTGACCCCACAGAAATATTTTTTAGTTATTCCGGTAGTACGGCAGATAATTGGGGATTTACGGCTACTTATGGTACGGATGGTTCATTTTACGGAGGTGGAATTGTTTTCGGCCCCGGCTTTCCGGTTTCTACCGGTGCCTACAATGAATCATTTACCGGCGCTTTTGATATTGGTATTATTAAATTATCACCTGATGGAAGAAATAGAATTTATGCTACCTATATCGGTGGTTCCGGTGAAGAGCAACCTCATAGCCTGATTGTAGATGCCCAGGGTGATCTTGTTTTAGCAGGCAGGTCTAATTCATCTGATTATCCAACCACAGCCACTTATGGTCCAGGTGGTGGTTGGGACATTGTAGTTACAAAATTAAATGCAGCGGGAAGTGGAATTATAGGTTCTATGAAAATAGGGGGCACGGCTAATGACGGGGTAAATATTGCTGATGAAAATGGTCCACGTGGATTAAGCTCTTTAAAAAGAAACTATGGCGATGATGCCCGTAGTGAGGTAATTCTTGATGGATCAAATAATATTTTGGTGGCTTCATGCACACAGTCTAGCGATTTTCCAACATCTTCCGGTGCGTTTCAAAGCAAAAATAAAGGCAACCAGGATGCTGTAGTACTTAAATTAAATTCTAATTGTAATGGTATTTTGTTCAGTACCCTGCTTGGAGGGTCAGAAAATGATGCCGCTTACGTACTTGCGCTTGGTACTAATAACAATATTTATGTTGCCGGTGGAACAGCAAGCCCTGATCTTAATGGGATTTCAAAAGTAGGTGTATTAAAACCCATTTATTCTGTTCCTAATGCTACCGGTGATGCTTGTGATGGATTTATAATTGAATTAAATAATGCAGGTACAGCTGCTATTACTGGTACTTACATAGGTACTGCAAAAGCAGACCAGGTTTATGGGCTTGAAATAGATAGATTTGGATTTGTTTATGCTATGGGTACATCAGAAGGTGATATGCCGGTCATTAATGCTGCATATTCCAATGCCGGAGCAAAACAATTTATTTCTAAAATAAAATCAGATCTTAGTCAATTTGTTTACTCTACAGTTTTTGGTTCAGCAGGAGCTGCCTTACCTAATATTTCTCCCACTGCTTTTTTGGTTGACAGGTGCGAAAATGTTTATGTATCAGGTTGGGGAGGTAAATCTAATAATGGCTTTTCTAATGGGAATACTATTGGAATGCCAACCACTCCTGATGCAATAAAACGAAATACAGATGCTTCTGGTAGTGATTTTTATTTCTTTGTTTTAGAGAAAAATGCTGTCAAACAATTATATGGTACTTTCTTTGGTCAGGAAGATCCTCCAATAGGAGTTAACAGCCCTCTTACATTTGGTGACCATGTAGATGGAGGCACCAGCCGTTTTGATCGCAATGGTGTAATATACCAGGGCATGTGTGCCAATTGTTTCAGAACAGTGGCTTATCCGGGTACACCAGGTGCATGGTCAACTACAAATCAGGCCGTTGGAAATAATGGCCAATGTAATTTAGGCATGCTAAAAATAGAAATGAATTTTTCGGGTGTCCGCTCTTCAATAAGGCCTTCAATTGATGGCGTACCAAATGATACTATCGGTTGTGTTCCCCTGCGTGTAGATTTTTTAGATACGCTTAACCTCGGCAAACTTTATTATTGGGATTATGGTGATGGTACAGGTGATACTACTAAAACCCCGTCCAGCTCACATGTGTATAATAATATTGGTTCCTATAAGGTGCGTTTAATTTCTATTGATAGTTTGACCTGCAATATTTCTGATACTTCTTACAAAACCATCAGGGTAGGAAATAAAAAAGTATTACTGGATTTTCTTTCACAAAAATTATTGCCTTGCACCAATCTAAGCTATGATTTTACCAATACATCCACGGCATCATTTGGCGGTTTTCAGCCAAATGCATTTACCTGGGATTTTGGTGATAATACTCCAACATTAACCCAGGGATATTCTCCACCTGTTACTCATACATATGCCGGCGCCGGTACCTATAAAGTAAAGCTTACCATTAATGATACCACATTTTGTAATTCACCCGGCGATACCGTTAAGACAATAAGGCTTTCTCCCGTAGTGCAGGCTTTATTTACTACACCAGCCCGTGGTTGCGTTCCATACAATGCAGTGTTTACCAATAATTCTTTGGGTGGCCTTAATTTCTCCTGGGATTTTGGAGATGGTAGTACCTCCACTGTCGATAATCCTACACATCTTTATAGTAATGTGGGCACTTATACTGTGAAATTAAGAGCATATGATTCTACATCTTGCAATAAAATTGATTCTGCTACATTTACAATAACTGTTAGTCCTGAACCAACGGCATCATTTACTTATAATCCCAATCCGCCGCAGGAAAATATCATTACAAATTTTGTTAATCAATCTGTGAATGCTACAAAATATCTTTGGAATTTTGCAGATGGAGATACCTCAAATGAAGTAAATCCACAGCATCTTTTTAATGAGACGGCTGTTTTCAATGTTTGTCTGAAAGCTACTAACGATGCGGGGTGTAGCGATGATACCTGTATGAATATCCGCGCATTAATAAAACCCATCGTGGCAGTTCCCTCAGCATTTACTCCGGGAAGGTTTGGCGTAAATAGCAGTATAACAGTAGAAGGATTTGGTATTGCGGAAATGCATTGGGCGATCTATAACAGGTGGGGTCAAAAAGTGTATGAAACCAATAATAGAAAAAGTGGTTGGGATGGAACATTCAATGGAAAATTACAACCAATGGACGTTTATGCTTATACCCTGGGTGTAACTTTTTTTGATGGTACTAAAACGAGAAAAACAGGAGATATTACTTTATTACGATAAAGGACTTATTATGGCGAAAATTTTAAAAATATTTGTAATTCTCTCCACATCCATATTTGTTGGGCAATACAACTTTGCGCAGGATTTGCATTTTTCGCAATTCTTCAATAATCCATTACTCACCAATCCGGCCAATACAGGTTTTATTCCCGATGCGGATTATCGATTGGGTGCCTCCTACAGAAATCAATATTCTAATATCATGGCGGTACCCTATCAAACGATGAGTATTTTTGGGGATGCTCAGGTTTTTAGAAATAAAATTGAAACCGGCTGGCTCGGTTTAGGAGGTGTTATTCTGCGGGATGTAGCCGGAACAGGAAGCCTGACTTCTACAAAAATATATGGCTCCGTTGCTTATCATCAAATGTTGGGATTAAGCAGTTTGCTCACTGCCGGCTTTAATGTTGGGTGGGCCAATAAACGAATTGATCAAAGCAAACTTACATTTCCTGATCAGTTTGACGGCCAGTTTTTTGATGGCACTTTACCTACCTCTGCACAATTATTGAATAATAATGTGAGCTATTTCGATATGCAGGCCGGTATTAATTACGCCTATTTTCCTACACAGGATGTTTATATTAATGCCGGTTATTCCATCATGCATGTAAACCAGCCAAAAGAAACATTTTTTGAAGATAATGGAAATAGTAAATTGGCTATGCGGCACACCGGTTTCATTAATGGAATTTTTAAAATGAATGATGATGTAATCATCAACCCAAATGTGTATTATACAACGCAGGCAAAATCAAGCGAACTGGTTTTGGGAATGAATGCCGCTTATAATCTTTCAGGCGATGGTACAAAACAAATTATCGGGGGTCTATATTACCGCTATGGCGATGCGGTGATCCCCATGGTCGGTTTAGAGATCAATAATATTCGTTTTACTTTCAGCTACGATGTTACCGCATCTGCTCTTAAAAACTTTAATCATTCACTTGGCGCTGCTGAATTTAATGTCTTGAAAAAAGGATTTTATGACGAATACAACGGCGATAGAAAGGAATCTCTTTGTCCGGTTTTTTAATATGTCCGACGGTCCCCGTCTGACATATTAAAAAACAATTGGTAAACGGTCCTTTTTAAAAATTTTATCTTTTTTTGAATGTCTACTGTGTGACAACTTAACCTACTTTAAGAATGTTCTTCATTCCCCTTCAGGGTTTAGCGCTTCTTTTTCCAAAAAGCAAACTCCCGATTCTTACCATATTACTTCCTTCTTCTATAGCAATTTTGTAATCAGCGCTCATGCCCATACTTAAAATTGAGAATTGAGAATTGAAAATTGAAAATGTTGAATATTTTTCGAATAGGGATTTCAAAATTTGAAATTCTTTTTTTACAATTTCTACATTCTCAGTAAAAGAAGCCATTCCCATTAGCCCATGGATATGAATGTTTTTGAAATTCTCCAAATTCGTATTGAAAAATTCGTCTAATTCTTTCTCATCAAATCCAAACTTTGTTTCTTCCTCTGCTATATGCACCTGCAACAGGCAATCAATAATCTTGTTGTATTTTGCTCCCTGCTTATTAATTTCTTTTAATAATTTTTCACTGTCAACACTATGAATCAGGGAAACAAAAGGTGCGATGTATTTTACTTTATTGGATTGTAAGTGGCCAATAAAATGCCAATGAATATCTTTTGGTAATTGCTCGTATTTATCAACTAATTCCTGAACATAATTTTCACCAAAATCTCTTTGACCCAGATGATACAATTCTAATATTTCTTCAATGGATTTTGTTTTTGAAACGGCAACAAGAGTTACGTTTTTATCCTTTAATTCTGCGACAATTTCCTGGTAATTTTCAGAATTTACAGCCATAGGTAATGGGGATTTGAATCTCTTCCCTGCAACAATTATTTAATAATCTATAAATTTTATTAGCATAAATATCTATTTCAAAATTCCTCTGCTAATTACAATCCTTTGCACTTCGCTCGTTCCTTCATATATCTGAGTAATCTTGGCATCGCGCATCATTCTTTCTACATGGTATTCTTTTACATAGCCATAGCCGCCATGAATTTGAATAGCTTCTGTAGTTGCCCACATGGCTGTTTCACTGGAAAACACCTTTGCCATGGCAGCGCTTTCTGTATAGTCTAATCTGTTATCTTTTTGCCAGGCTGCGCGAAAACAAAGTAAGCGGGCCGCATCAATTCTTGTAGCCATATCAGCTAATTTGAATTGTATAATCTGGTGATTTTTTATTTCAGTACCAAATGCTTTTCTTTCTTTTGAATAAGCGAGAGACCTCTCCATAGCGCCGGAAGCTAAGCCGAGTGCCTGTGATGCAATGCCAATGCGACCTCCTGAAAGTGTCATCATTGCGAATTTGAAACCGAAACCATCTTCACCAATGCGGTTTTCTTTGGGCACTTTTACATCGGTAAATGAAATGCTGTGAGTATCACTGCCGCGGATTCCTAATTTATTTTCTTTTGCTCCCACTTTTACTCCGGGCCAGCTTTTTTCAACAATAAATACATTGATGCCCCGGCTTCCTTTTTCAGGATGAGTTTGTGCAATCACTAAATATACTGATGCCGAATTTCCATTGGTAATCCAGTTTTTTACACCATTAATTATATAATGATCATCTTTTTCTTCAGCAGTAGCTCTCTGCGAAGTGGCGTCACTTCCGGCTTCCGGCTCGCTCAATAAAAATGCGCCAATATATAATTCTCCATCTTTTTTTCCCTGTGCAAGTGGAGTTAAATATTTTTTCTTTTGCTCTTCATTGCCAAACGCTTCGAGACCATAGCATACCAAACTATTATTTACACTCATGCAAACACTGGTGCTGGCATCTACTTTACTTATTTCTTCCATCGCTATTACATAACTCATGGTATCCAATCCCGAACCTCCGTATTCAGGGCTTACCATCATTCCTAAAAATCCTAAATCTGCCAATTTTATAACCTGCTCATGAGGAAATTTTTGATTTTCATCTCTTTCAATAACTCCCGGGAGGCATTCATTATTGGCAAAGTCCCTGGCTGCCTGGCGAATCATTAAATGTTCTTCTGATAACTTAAAGTTCATAGTAAATTTATTAGTGTTGCAAAAGTACGGTAATTAGCTAAGGTGCCGGTGAGCCGAATGGGCTAATGAAAAGCCTGGTTTATTAAATTATTTTATTCCATTTCAGCATTTTAAATTTAGCTGATCAGTATATTAACACGTTAGCTAATTAGCACATTAGCTAATTAACTTAACTTCGCAGCCAAATTTTTTAAAGGATCATAAAGATGCAGGCTGAAGTAAGTACCAAACAAATTAATGAAATAAAAAAGCGGCGGACATTCGCGATCATCTCTCACCCGGATGCGGGAAAAACTACTTTGACAGAAAAGTTTTTACTTTTTGGCGGAGCTATTCAAACTGCTGGCGTCGTAAAAAGCAATAAAATAAAAAAACATGCCACTTCCGATTTTATGGAGATAGAAAGGCAGCGTGGAATTTCTGTGGCTACCTCGGTGATGAGTTTTGAATATAAAGGCATTTTAGTGAATCTGCTGGATACCCCCGGTCACAAAGATTTTGCAGAAGATACTTACAGGACATTAACTGCAGTTGATAGTGTAGTGCTTGTGATAGATTGTGTGAAAGGGGTGGAAGAACAAACAAAAAGATTGGTAGAAGTGTGCCGTATGCGCGATACGCCAGTGATTGTTTTTGTAAATAAACTGGACCGCGATGGAAAAAATCCTTTTGACCTTTTAGATGAAATTGAAACTGAATTAAAAATTCAATTGCATCCGTTGAGCTGGCCAATTGGTATGGGTAAAGACTTCAAGGGCGTTTATAATTTGTATGAAAAAAGTCTTCTTTTATTTAATCCTAATCAAAAAACAACAGAAGAAGATTTACCCATAGAAAACCTGGAGAATAAAATAGTAGAAGAAAAACTGGGAGTAAAAGATGCCAATCAACTGCGGGAAGATGTTGACTTGATTGAAGGTGTTTATGGAGCATTTCAACGTGAGCCTTACCTCGATGGTAAAATTGCACCGGTTTTTTTTGGCAGCGCCATTAATAATTTTGGTGTTAAAGAATTATTGGAAACATTTATTCAAATAGCGCCGTTACCTCAACACAGGGCAGTAACTACGAGAGTTGTAGAACCTGCTGAAAATAAATTCAGTGGATTTATTTTTAAGATTCATGCCAATCTTGATCCCCGTCATCGCGACCGGATAGCCTTTCTAAGAGTGTGTGCAGGCAAGTTTGAGCGCAATAAATATTTTCATCATGTGCGTTTACACAAGAACGTTAGGTTTAGTAATCCTTATACTTTTTTAGCGAGAGATAAAGACATCATAGAGTCTGCCTATCCCGGTGATGTGGTAGGTTTATTTGATACAGGAAGTTTTAAAATTGGCGACACCCTTACTGAAGGCGAAGATTTTTATTTTACAGGTATTCCCTCTTTTTCCCCGGAAATATTTAAGGAAGTAGTGAATAAAGATCCCATGAAAACCAAACAACTTGAAAAAGGATTACTGCAACTTACTGATGAAGGGGTGGCCCAATTATTTACCCAGTTTGGAGGCAATAAAAAAATAATTGGGTGCGTGGGTGAATTGCAGTTTGAAGTAATACAATACCGGTTGTTGCATGAATACAGTGCATCTGTGCAACTCAATTCATTGCCCTATTACAAAGCGTGCTGGCTAACTTCAAAAGATCCCAAAAAATTGCAGGAATTTATAAAGTTTAAATCCGGAAATATTGCTGAAGATAAGGATGGCCACCTGGTCTATCTGGCGCAAAGCGAATGGTTTCTCAATACCGAACGCACCAATAATCCAGATATTGAATTTCATTTTACGAGTGAAATTCATAAATAAAAATTAATGATATTCGAAACAGAAAGATTGTTTGTTGACAAATGGAAAGCCGGAGATTTAAAAACACTTCATGAGCTTTTTGGCGATGAAGCTATAAAAGAACTGATACTCCCAAAATTAACGGTTGAAGAAACCTTACATATTTTTGAAGAACAGCTAATTGATTACGATGAGCATTTACCTTTTGGGAGATATTTTATTTATGAAAAATTAAATAATCAGGCAATTGGGCTTCTTCTTATCAAGAAAGATAAAAATAAAGCAGGGGTAGAAATAGGATATTCACTTAAAAAAGAGCATTGGAATAAAGGGTATGCCACAGAGATTGTACAGGAAAGCATTCACTGGTTAATTGAGCAGAAAAAGATTTCAAACATCTATGCCGTTACGGAAACAGACAATATCAATTCGCATAATGTTCTTTTTAAATGTGGATTTATTCAGCAGGAAAATTTTATAGAAGATGGAAAAGAAATGAGCTTGTTTGGGTTGAAATTGTGATACCTGTTTTTTTACCTGAGTAGCATAACCGTTCCTTTTTTATCAATATTTCCACATGCGGTTTTTGCTTTTATAATATATACAAATGCGCCTGCATCCTGAAGTTGACCTTTATACATTCCATCCCAGCATACGGTTGAATTAGTGGTATGGAAAACTCTTTCACCAAAACGATTGTAAATATTGAAATCAAGTTGATCTACCTGTCCCCAATATTTTATTCCAAAGCAATCATTAATTCCATCATCATTGGGGGTAAACGAATTAGGTAAAAGATATAAAGCATTCATACTAAAATCTGCCTTAACAGTAACTGTATCAGAATTAGTGCAGCCATTATTATCGTTACCAATAACTTTATATACAGTTGTATTAGAAGGCGCAGCAACAGGGTTTGCAATGTTGCTATTGTTTAATCCTGTAGCGGGCGACCATGTATAATTTGCTGCTCCGGTTGCATTAAGCTGGCTTGAGCCTAAAGAGCATGTTAAGTCGTTAGAACTTGTAGCATTTACATCCGGAAGTGGCAATACTTTTACGTTCGTTGATAGAGTTCCTGTTTCGTTACAGGTATTTTCATGAATGGATACCGTGTAGGTAATCGAAGCACCAGGCGTCGACATTGGGTTGCTGATATTTGGATTATCAAGTCCATCGGCAGGTGACCACGTGTAGGTATCACCGCCTGAAGCTACTAATTGAGTAGAACTTTTGGAACATACAGAAGAATTGGGCGAAACAGAAAATACAGGAGGCGGATTTATTTTTACCAACACAGAATCAGTATTTGAGCATGCATTATTTCCTGTTACAGTTACAAAGTATTTAGTGGTTGATGATGGCGATGCAACTGGATCTGGAATATTGGGATTGCTTAATGTAGCTGCAGGTGACCATGAATACATATTTCCTCCGGATGCAAAAATTTGTACAGAAGTGTTGTTACAAATAGAGGTATCGTTACTTTTTATAATAACAGGTAAGGGAAGTGCGCTAAGGTTCACAGTATCTTTTGCAATACAACCAAAATTATTAACACCGCTTACAAAGTAAGCAATTGTATTACTTACTGTGGCCACCGGATTAGGAATAGCAGAATTTGATAATCCAGTTGAAGGAGTCCACGAATAAGTATTGGCGCCAGAAGTTTGTAATTGAATTGTAGATCCTGAACAAACTGCGCTGTCATTGTTAGATTTAATAAAAGGAGTATTTACGTTAATTTTTACGCTGTCTCTTTTAACCAGTACTGGGGCAAAAGAAATATCGTCCAATGCAAAATCATTTCCCTGGACAAAAGTATTTTTATTTACAATTGAAATAGTTGCTGAAGTGTTATTACCGGAATTCCAGGTAGTAAAAAATTGGGTCCAGGTGCAGGTTGGTAAAGAAGCAGTAATTAAATTTCCTATATTACTTCCATTTATTGAAAAACTCAGTTCTGCAGGATTAGGTGTATATAACGCCTGTATCCATGTTGAAAAAGCATAGTTGGTATTTGGAGTAACGGTAACAGTTTGTTTCCAAACATTAACATCTGCAACCGGTGCCCCGTTTACAAGCATCATATTCCCATTGGCTGTTGAATGATCTCCGCAATTACTTAATGAAGCATTCCACCCCTGTGGGCTTGGCCCTACAAAATACTGGCCTTCTGTAACATTTGGATTGGCATAACTATATTCTGACGTAAATCCTGTATTACCATTATCAAAGTTTCCGTTATTAATTACATTAGTACCGGTAACCTGTGCTGTAAAATAATAAGTAATATTTTGCGGGGTTGATGTTACAGGATTTGGTGAAAGTGGATTATCTAAATATGTTACAGGCGACCAACAAAAATTTAAAGAAGGAATTGTCCTTAACTGTTTTGTACTGTTAATGCAAATGATTGTGTCAGGAGTAATAATAATATCAGCAGGAATGATTGAAAGAGAAATTGTTTTTGCGATAGTATCAATACAACCTCCGTTTTGAACACTGAATTTTACTACATAATTTCCCGGTGATGCATAAGTATGAGTTGGGATAAGCGTGCCCGTTATAGTATTCCCATCGCCAAAAGACCAATATGGATTCATAGTTCCTGCACCTATATTGGTAAACTTTACAGATAAGGGATTACAAACCTCCTGTTCATAAGAAAAATCAAAAGTTGTAGTATTTGCAGATATATCTCTGGCGATACTGTCCTTGCATCCGTTTATATCTGTAACTACCAGTGTTACTGAATATGTTCCGGCAGCAGAATAGGTATGTGAAGTGTTTTGTTGAACATCCGTCCCACCATCCCCAAATGACCATTTCCAGGAATTGATTGCCGCAGTATTTGTATAACCTAATCCTTTAAAATCGAAACTGGCACATGTCGTAGCGCTATCTTTTATTCTTATGGAGTCTATGTTTGATTTAAATAAAGTGGTATCGATAGGGATTTTGAGGTTGAATAAATTTGAGCCAGCTTGACCAGAAGTAGCGCCATAAGAATCATTCCCAAAATCAATATTTACACCATTTATGCCGCCGTTTTGGGTGACTACGACATTACCGGGTAAAGTTGCATTGGATACCCAGCATACTCCGCCACCGCCTCCACCTCCAGGCCCTAACTGACCCTGTATCTCGCCATTCATATCTGCGCCTTTACCGCCATTGACGTGAATGTTTGTGTTATCCAGGAAGCTACTTGCATCGATCAAAATTGCACCACCTCCACCACCTCCGCCCATGCCTTCATGACATTTATACGCCTGGGCATCCCTAAAGCATTCAACTCCACCTGTGCCATCAGCAGTAATTATATTTCCATTTGTTTTTATGGAATTTGCTTTAATAATAATAATACCTCCCCCGTTGCCTCCCAAAGGATTGAATCCCGGAATATTATCACAATGCCCTGCACCTCCTCCGCCACCTAAAAATATCTTATTTGCAATGCTTGAATAACTTAAAGGTTTTCCCCCAATTCCATTATTATTAATTGGTGGGCCGCAGGTAATCCATTCCTTTCCACCAAGTCCTCCATTTGAGATGTTACTGCCGCCCCCACCCCCGGAATTATGTTCTAATCCACCACCGCCACCATTACTTAAAGCACCCTTGCCGAATATTTTTTGATCCGATATAATCGCAATTCCTTCACCTTTAGGTGCTGCCTTAATTGGATCATTTGGATAGTAGTAATTATTCTCGTGACAATAAAAACTATTATTCTTTGGATTGATAACCTGGCCCCCGATAAATCCTTTTCCACTCACATCAATATCTGCATTCATTGTTAAAGTATCTTTTACATTAAATACTAAAACACCTCCTTTACTTCCATCCCAGGGTAAACAAGTCAATTTATTATTGATTGCTAGACTTTTATAATAGGGAACTCTTACCAGTTGAACTTTCCCCATGGGAATATCATATTGTCTTGTTATTAAATTTTTCAATTGAATAACATTGCCCGTTTTTTGCTTTACATAATTGTATTCATAATTACCTGCGTTTTTATAATTTGTTACGGTTCCAAAATTTGAAGTATTACTTGAATCAATTATCGCACCCTTCATTTGAATTAGTAAAACAGTATCACCCGGATTGTATTTGGATGCGTCGGCAACTGTAAGTTCATTTTTGCAAATATTAAATCCCAAAACTTCGGTATAATCATTAATTATTTTTTCACAGTTTTGTACGACCACCTGTTTACAATAGGAGGTTTGGGTTGGTAATCCATCGTCTACCGTTAGATTAATATTGTATGTGCCTGGTGTGTTGTAGTTAATTGCAGGAGGATTTTGAGCAGTTGAATTAGGTATGCTAGCACTCGTGCAGCCTGGAAATTGAAGTAAAGAAAGTGTATTATTATTTACGTTAGTAATCAGGCTAAAGACATCAGGTCCTACCCGAAATAATTTGGAAAGGCTGTGAGGGAAACTTAGGTTCCCCTGGTTCCCCAGGTTCACTGCTGTAGGATTGTTAACTAATGAGCTGCCAAAATCTAATTTTATTATGTTATAACCGCCATTGGCATTAATAACAAATGCTTCATTTTCTCCGCAATATCTTAATATGTAAATATCCCAGCAGGTGACAAATGCATTATTGGGATTACCAAGATTCACACCTGTCGGACTATTTAATAGTGATGAACCAAAGTCTAATCTTGTAAGCGTTGAGCTCGTTGCATTGGTTACAAACACACGCCAATTACCATTGTCATTAATAGCCTGGATACCTGTTGGTCCGCTTAAGTTTCCAATATTGCCAAGGTTAGTTGCCGATGGAGAATTAGCAAGGCTGGTCGTAAGGTCAAAACGGGTAACGGTGCTGTTTGAATAGTTCACTGTTAGACCATACCAATGGCCATTATCATTAAAAACATATAAATCGTGGGGATATGAAAGATTACCGATATTGCCCCAATTGGTGGCTGTAGGCGTATTGTTTGTAATATTCGTCCCAATAGATACCGTCGTTAATGATGGAATTGAGCCGCCTGCAACATCGCCACCAACGATCAATACATACCATTTTCCATTATCGTTAGCAATTTGAACTCCTTCGGTATTGTTAGGTATGGCACCGCCAACGTTCCCAAGATTGGTAACAGCAGGTGCGTTTAATAAGCTATTCCCAAAATCCAAACGCAAAAGGCCACCAGGATAATTGTTGGTTACAAATCCATAATAATTGCCATTGGTATAAACGTAATCAATATATACAGGTTTACTTAACAATCCACCAACATCGCCAAGATTAGTTCCGACAGGCGGCTGATTAATATTTGCCGTGCAAAAATTCCAATAATAATTTGTGGCACCTTGTGATGTATTCTGAATATTTACAGGTGAGTTAAAACAAACTGTATCAGGTGCGCTAAAACTTGCAGTAACGTTTTGTGCAAATGATAATTTTGTAAAAAAAATAAGTATCGAGAAAAGTACTGTTCTCATTTGTTTGGATAGAGGTAGTTAGTATTCAATATTATTTTGGAACAAGTTAGTTCCTATTTCCTAAAAATCACAATAGCCAGTATAATTAAATGGAGAAATAGTTTTCAATTCTTT
The DNA here is from genome assembly GCA_036565505.1 of Hanamia sp. Lineage (GTDB taxonomy): Bacteria > Bacteroidota > Bacteroidia > Chitinophagales > Chitinophagaceae > Ginsengibacter. Next base: position 5,562 of record DATCMY010000103.1, on the reverse strand, counting down.
TTTTAAGGTAGCCGAAATCTTTAGTGAATCTATAAAATGGTGGATAGTATTTTTGTCAATAGATTCCTTTCCTCTTGTAAGTTCTTTTAAAGCCTCATAAGGTTGCGGATAATTTTCCCTTCGTAAAATAGTTTGAATTGCCTCGGCCACTACAGCCCAATTATTATCAAGATCTTTTTTTAATTTCTCCTCATTTAAAATCAATTTTGAAATTCCTTTTTCGAGAGAAAAAATTGAAAGTATTGTATGAGCTATTGGAACTCCAATATTTCTAATTACGGTGGAATCGGTTAAATCTCGTTGCAATCTTGATATGGGAAGTTTTGCTGAAAGGTGCTCCAGTAAGGCATTTGCGATTCCAAGGTTTCCTTCGGCATTTTCAAAATCTATAGGATTTACCTTATGCGGCATAGCACTACTTCCTATTTCTCCTTTTTTTGTTTTTTGTTTGAAATAGTCCATACTGATGTAAGTCCATACATCTCGACATAGGTCAATCAGGATTGTATTGATGCGTTTTATATTGTCGAAATGAGCAGCCAATAAATCGTAATGTTCAATTTGAGTAGTATACTGTTGGCGTTGCAATTCCAGTTTTTCTTCTAAAAATTGATTGGCAAAAGCGACCCAATTTGTTTTGGGATATGCCACATAATGGGCATTAAAATTGCCGGTGGCGCCACCAAATTTTCCAGTGTATGGGATATAACTGAATAGTTGGATTTGGTTTTCAATTCTTTCCGCAAAAACCATTATTTCTTTTCCCAAAATTGTGGGAGATGCAGGCTGGCCATGTGTTTTGGCAAGCATCGGAATGTCTTTCCATTTTTTTGCAAGCTGAACTAATTCGTGCTGTAAGTTAATAATCGCCGGCAAATATTCATGTTCCATAGCATGTTTCCATAATACAGGAATTGCTGTATTATTGATGTCCTGCGAGGTTAAACCAAAATGAATCCATTCCTGCAAATTTTCTGCACCGGCATCTCTTAATTTTTCTTTTAAAAAATATTCAACTGCTTTTACATCGTGATTGGTAATTTTTTCTGTGTCTTTAATTTTTTCAGCATCAGTTACCGAAAACTCATCAGCTATTTTTAATAATTGTTTTTTTAAAGGCGGCGTAATTTTAAAAAATTTCTTTTCAGCCAAAAAAAGAAAATAGGCTACTTCTACTTTTACACGGTATTTTATTAAAGCAAACTCTGAAAAGTATTCATCCAGATGTTGAAGTTGATTACGGTAACGCCCGTCAATGGGTGAAATAGCAGTAAGAGATTGAAGTTGCATGTAAATATTTAAATGATTTGCTAATGCCGATAAAGTGAAATGTAAATCACTTTCATTGCACTAAATTTGCGGCAAAATTAAAGTAATCGGTTTGCAAACAAAAATAAGGGTTGGTGCGGTTAGTTATCTCAATACAAAACCTTTGATATACGGTTTTGAGCATGGAATGATGAAAGATGAGGTTGATCTGGTGATTGATTATCCTTCTAAGATCGCTTCCATGTTATTGGAAAATGAAATTGATGTTGGGTTGGTACCTGTTGCCATAATCCCTGAAATGAAAGAACATTTCATTATTTCAGATTATTGCATTGGAAGTGAAGGAGAAGTGGCAAGTGTTTGTCTTTTCAGTGAAGTACCTTTAGAAAAAATTGAAAAAATTTTATTGGATTACCAAAGCCGGACTTCGGTAGCATTGTTGAAAATACTTATTAAGGATCATTGGAAAATCGAGGTAATTTTTGAAAATACATCCGGGGAATATGAATCCAAAATATCCGGGACTACTGCCGGCCTTGTAATTGGGGACCGGGCGTTGCAGCAAAGAAAAAATTCTCCTTACATTTACGATCTGGGACTGGAATGGAAAAATTTTACTGGGTTACCTTTTGTATTTGCAGCATGGATCAGCAATAAAAAATTAAATGATGAGTTTATTCATTCATTTAATGAAGCCAATTCATTTGGATTAAATAATATCGAAGAAGTAGTAAATGAAAATCCGTATGAAATTTTTGACCTAAGGTATTATTATACGGATTGTATAAGTTTTGGACTGGATGCTGATAAAAAAATGGGGTTGGAATTATTTTTAGAAAAGCTGAAGTAATTGAAAAATCTTTTGACTGATTAAAATTTATCAGTTAGAATAAAATAAATTATTTTATATGAAAGTTGTAATTTTTGCAGGTGGTTTAGGCACACGAATAAGTGAAGAGACTGAAACAAGGCCAAAGCCAATGGTAGAGGTTGGAGGTAAACCAATTCTATGGCACATCATGAAAATTTATAGTCACTTCGGTTATAATGATTTTATTATTTGCCTGGGTTATAAAGGCTATATGATAAAAGAATACTTCATGAATTATTTTTTGCATAATTCTGATATAACTATTGATATTAAAAATAATCATGTTGAAGTGCTTGATTCCAATTCTGAATCATTTAAAGTAACCCTGGTAGAAACCGGGCTTGATACTAAAACAGCCGGAAGATTGCAAAGGGTTCAAAAATATATAGGCGAGGAAGATTTTATGCTTACATATGGAGATGGGGTTTGTAATGTAGATATAAATGAACTATTAAAATTTCATCAGTCACATGGCAAATTAGCAACCGTAACTTCTGTGCAAATGGATGCCAGGTTTGGAGGAATGGATGTTAGCAAGGATGGTTCAGTTTCTTCTTTTAGGGAAAAAGCAAAAGATGACAGTAAATGGATCAATGGTGGTTTTTTTGTATTAAAACCAGAAATCTTCAATTACCTGGAAGGAGATATGGCCGAAATTATGTGGGAAGAAACTCCTCTTGAAAAACTTACAGAAGATAATCAGCTTATGGCTTTTCAGCATAAAGGTTTTTGGAAATGTATGGATGCACTAAGGGATAAATTAGAATTAGAAAATCTTTGGAAAAATAAAGAAGCAAAATGGAAAGTTTGGTAAACCAACATTTTTTGGAAAATGCATTTAAAGGCAAAAGAGTATTTGTTACCGGGCATACCGGTTTTAAAGGTTCGTGGCTGATAACCTGGTTGCAACTTTTAGGGGCCGAAATAAAAGGATATGCATTGGCTCCGGAAAATGATCAAAACATCTATAATATTATTGCACCTCATATAGCTCATGAAAGTGTAATTGCAGATATCAGGGATAAAGAGAAATTGCGGAATGAGATAACCAGTTTCGGTCCAGATTTTATTTTTCATCTTGCAGCACAGGCTTTGGTTCGGCGTTCCTATATTATTCCCTCTGAAACTTTTGATATAAATGTAACAGGTACGGCTAATGTACTGGAGTCATTGATAAATTTTTCCCATCCATGTGTTGCCATAATGGTAACAACAGATAAAGTTTATGAAAATAGGGAAGTAGATATACCCTATTTAGAAACTGACCGGCTTGGCGGTTTTGATCCTTATAGTGCAAGTAAAGCCTGTGCCGAAATAGTTACCGAATCATTTATTCAATCATTTTTTAATATTGGAAAAATTGATGAGCATCAAAAAATAATTGCTACTGTTCGTGCCGGTAATGTAATTGGGGGAGGAGATTGGAGTGAAGACAGAATTGTTCCCGATATCATCAATCATTTAAAACAGAATAAAGAAATACCCGTTAGAAATCCGCAGGCTGTAAGGCCTTGGCAGCATGTGTTGGAGCCTTTAGGAGGTTATTTACTTTGTGCTGCCGCGTTGAAAAAAAACCTCCATGAATTATCACGCTCATATAATTTTGGACCTGAAGTGAATGATCATTTAACTGTGAGGGAATTGGTTGAAATTGCTATTAAAAATTGGGGAAATGGTGAATGGAAAAATGTATCTCAACCTAGCCAGTTACATGAAGCAGGATTATTAAAATTGAATATTGACCGAGCTAAGAAAGAATTGAACTGGCATCCAAAATTGAACAGTAAAAAAGGTATAGAATGGACGCTAGACTGGTACAGGCAAAAAGATAATTTATATGATTTTACTTTGCAACAAATTAAAAATTATCAGTCGTTATGATTTTCGAACCTACTGAAATGGAAGGAAGTTATGTGATAAGTATTTCGCCAATTATGGATGAAAGAGGGTGGTTTGCCAGGACATTTTGTAAAGATGAATTTAATGAGAAAGGTCTTAATACGGAATGGGCGCAAATGAATCATTCATTTACGAAAGAAAAAGGAACCGTGAGGGGAATGCATTTTCAAAAGCCACCTTATGCTGAAGTAAAATTAATAAGATGCATTGGGGGAAAAGTATTTGATGTGATGGTTGATTTAAGAAAAAATTCTGAGACTTTTTTGCAATGGTTTGGCGTAGAATTATCTGCTCAAAATAAAAAGATGATTTATATTCCGGAAGGCTTTGCTCACGGTTTTCAATCTCTTGAAGATGATTCGGAATTGGTATATATGCATAGTAAACCGTATGAAAAAAATGCTGAAGGGGCAATAAGATATAATGATGAAAAAGTTCATATTAATTGGCCATATGCTGTAACTAATATCTCTAAAAGAGATAACGAACATTCTTTATTACCCGAAAATTTTGAAGGATTAAATATTTAAAAAAATGAATTGCAGATATTGTAATACTCCGCTCGAACATGTTTTTATAGATTTGAATAATTCTCCGGCATCCAATTCTTTTTTAACCAAGGAACAATTGAATGAGCCTGAGGTTTTTTATCCACTAAAAGTGTACACTTGTAGTAAATGTTTTTTAGTGCAGGTGGATGAATATAAAAAGTCTGATGCCATATTCAATAGCAGTTATGTTTATTTTTCATCTTATTCAAAAGGTTGGCTTGCACACAGTAAAGCTTATGCGAATAAAATGACAGAAAGATTTGAACTTGGCCCTTCGTCAAAAGTTATTGAGATAGCAAGTAACGATGGGTATTTGCTTCAGTATTTTAGGGAAAAAAATATTCCGGTTTTAGGGATAGAGCCTACCTCAAATACTGCTGCTGTTGCTATTGAAAAAGGTATAGAAACACTGGTTGATTTTTTTGGTGTAAAATTAGCGACCAGTCTTTCTTCAAAAAATATAAAAGCTGATTTATTACTTGGAAACAATGTGCTGGCACATGTTCCCGATATTGTTGATTTTGTAAAAGGAATGAAAATTATTTTAAAAGATTCCGGCATCATCACAATGGAATTCCCACACCTGTTGCAGTTAGTGGAGCAAAATCAATTCGATACCATTTATCACGAACATTTTTCTTACTTATCTTTTTATACGGTAAAGCAAATATTTGAATCAGCGGGTCTACAACTTTTTGATGTGGAAGAAATTCCTACCCATGGAGGATCATTAAGGATATATGCAAAGCATGCTGAAAATAAAGAACAAAAAATTTCAGATAGAGTACTATCACTTCTAACTAAAGAAATTTCAAGAGGTATTGATAAAATTGAATACTACAATGGCTTTCAGCAAAAAGCGCTAAAAATAAAACTGGAATTATTGCAGTTTCTTATTGATCAAAAAAAGGTGAATAAAAAAGTAGCAGCTTATGGCGCTGCGGCTAAAGGCAATACATTGTTGAATTATTG
>DATCMY010000102.1:0-2983 GCA_036565505.1 Hanamia sp. | reverse complement strand
TCTTATAACAGTTAGTTGCACAGGGATGAGCGCTCCCGGATTGGATTTGCAAATTATGGAAGCCATGAAATTGCCGAAACATATATTCAGAACTTCCGTAAATTTTATGGGTTGTTATGCCGCTATACATGGAATGAAACTCGCTGATGCATTTTGTAAAAATGATAAAAATGCAAAAGTGCTTATCGTTTGTACAGAACTTTGTACCCTGCATTTTCAAAAAGAAACTACAGTAGATAATATAGCATCTGCGCTTTTATTTGGTGATGGTTCTTCCGCTATTTTGGTAGTTCATGATGACAATCAACTGGAAGGATTGAGGATAAAAAACTTTTATAGCGAAGTAGGTTTTAATGGAAAAGAACACATGAGTTGGGAGCTTTCTTCCTCAGGTTTTTTGATGACCCTTTCGGGATATGTGCCTGAATTAATCGGGCAGGATTTTAACCAGCTTTTGCAAAATGCTTTGCAAAATGCAAATATGAATGAAGAAGAAATTTCGCATTGGTGCATTCATCCAGGTGGAAAAAGAATTCTTACTTCTATTGAAAAATGCACTTCTATCACTGAAGATGATTTACAATATTCTTTTAAGGTGCTTAATGATTATGGAAATATGTCGTCGCCTACTATTTTATTTGTGTTGAAAGAGATCATGAATTCATTGGAAAATAAAAAAGAACAAAAAGCCAAAATTTTTGGTGCCGCTTTTGGACCGGGACTCACTATGGAAACTTTCATTTTAGCTAATGATTGATTATAAAAAACGTTCATTACAAAAAGAATTGCTCGATCAAAATGATATTCCTTTTGAGGATATAGCAATTAATATGGAGGAACTTGATTTTATTAATTCTCATCTTGGCGGCCATGCAATTACCATCAAAGGATTTAAAAATTTATTACAGAACCGAAAAACAATTTCTGTTTGTGAAATTGGCTGTGGCGGCGGCGATAACCTGGAAGTCATTAATCAATTTTGCCAGAAAAATAAAATTGAAGCCGCATTTACAGGTATTGATATTAATAAGGATTGCATTGCTTATGCAAAAGAGAATTGCAAAATTAACAAGGTAAATTTTATAGTTTCGGATTATAAAAATGTTGATTTTAAAGATACCAAACCTGGTATCATTTTCTCTTCACTTTTCTGTCATCATTTTACCGATGATGAATTGGTAGGGATGTTGTTGTGGATGAAAAATAATTCATCTGTTGGTTTTTTTATTAATGATTTGCATCGCCAACCTTTGGCTTATCATTTTATAAAATTGGCAACAAAACTATTTTCAAAATCCAGTCTAGTCAAAAACGATGCTCCACTTTCTGTGTTAAGAGGATTTAAAAAAAAGGAATGGGAAAGTATTTTTGAAAGAGCTGGAATCCAAAATTATTCGATCAAATGGAAATGGGCGTTTCGGTATTTGGTAACAAATTTTAAAATGTGAAGGTTTAATAAAAAATTGACAAGAAATTCAACATATCCAACTTATGACGTAGCTATTATTGGTGGCGGCCTGGCGGGCCTTTCACTTTCAATTTTGCTAGCCAATACCGGTTATAAAATCATTTTATTTGAGAAAGAAAAATATCCTTTTCATAGAGTTTGTGGTGAATATATCAGCATGGAAAGCTGGAAGTTTATTGAAAGTCTGGGGCTCCCTCTTAGTCAGCTCGATTTGCCGGTCATAAAAAAATTAAGAGTTTCATCACCAGGCGGAAATTTTCTTGATGCAAAATTAGATTTAGGAGGTTTTGGCATCAGTCGATATTTTTTAGATAATGAATTAAAACAAATAGCTGAAAAAAATGGGGTAATTATTTTGGAAGAAACTAAAGTGAATGAAGTTATTTTCCATGATGAAATATTTACTGTAAAATATAATGGGGGAGAAATTACTTCTTCGGTAGTTGCTGGTAGTTTTGGAAAGAGAAGTAACCTGGATGTAAAATGGCAACGGAAATTTATAAAGCAGAAGCCCGGCAAACTCAATAATTATATCGGGGTGAAATACCATGTCAAAAGTGAATTTCCCCCTGATACTATTGCTTTACACAATTTTAAAGATGGATATTGTGGCATTTCAAAAGTGGAGAAGGATGAATACTGTTTGTGTTATCTGACTACGGCTCAAAATTTAAAAGACAATCATAATTCGATTAAAGAAATGGAGAAAAATATTTTGTATCAAAATCCTTTTCTTAAAAAAATATTTCTCGAATCTGAATTTTTATTTGCAGAACCGGTTACCATTTCGCAAATTAGTTTTGATAAAAAAACACAGGTAACAGATCATGTTTTAATGTTGGGAGATGCTGCAGGTATGATAACTCCTCTTTGCGGTAATGGAATGAGTATGGCATTGCATTCTGCTAAAATAGCGTTTGTAAATATTGATTCATTTCTGCAAAAAAATATTAAAAGGGCTGAAATGGAAATTCAATATGTTCATCAATGGCAAAAGCAGTTTGAAAAACGATTAAGAACCGGGAGAGCATTACAAAAAGTATTTGGTAAAGAACGCCTCACCAATTTATTTATCAGAACGGTAAAGCATTTCCCTTTTGTAGTTCGCAGATTGATTAATGCTACCCATGGCAAAGAGTTTTAGTAAATTTGCAATATGCACGGGCAGCCAATTATATTATTTGATGGTGTTTGTAATTTATGTAACAGCGCTGTCAATTTTGTAATTAAAAGAGATAAAAAATCTATTTTAAAATTTGCTACTTTACAAAGTAATCTGGCGCAGGATTTATTGGCTACACATCATTTACCGGCAAACGATTTAGAATCTTTTGTTTTTATTGAGAATAATAAAATTGATACCCGTTCCACTGCGGCCTTAAAAGTTTGCAGGCACTTAAATGGATTGTGGCCATTAATGTATGGTTTTATTATTGTACCTAAATTTATAAGAGATGGTATTTATAATTGGATTTCAAGAAACAGGTATCAATGGTTTGGGATAAGAGAAGAATG
>DATCMY010000101.1:0-4936 GCA_036565505.1 Hanamia sp. | reverse complement strand
TTTATCCAATGATTCTTCATGCCGGTCGGTAACCATCGTAGTAACGCCAGATGGATCAACAACAGAACCATTTAAGAAATAAGTAGAATTTTCTTTTAATTTTTGTTGAAATTGTTCAGGTGTAGCTGGCACTGAATGACCCGGCACATCACTGATATAAGCACTATTGAAAATACCCCAATCACCATCTCCTGCTACCATGCAACCAATTCTTCCGATTGCATATGCAATCATTAACGCCGGGGCGGCAGCATCTGTTAAATGTAAAAGACCTATACCTTTTTTTCTTGCATAAATTAAAATGGCAGTAGCAGCAAAAATTAATCCACCATAAAAAGTAAGTCCACTTGGAGAAAGTAAATTACCAATGGGATCTTGAATAAACCGATCCCAATTTTCAAGATTATCAAAAAGTTTTGCGCCTATAATCCCAAATATTAAAGCAAAGATTACAATATCGCCCACCCTGTCGTGAGGCCATATTCTGATGGATCTTTTTTCAGGTGATGCAAGTTTTAATTTATCCTTCTCCCGGTATTTTAAATAAATAAGAACCGAGGCAACTATTATACCTCCTATCCAGCTACCTGATGATGAAAAAATATATTCCTGCAGATCTATACCTTGCTGACGACTTGCTAAAAATGCTCCAACCAGTTTATACCCAAAAATAAAACCGACTAATCCATTGATAAATAATTCAAAAAACGACGCGGGCTTTCCGGTGATAATCGTTTCTTCCCGTGGTAATAACAGCCCTTGTTTTTCTTTACGTTTCAGTTCCAACGTTAAGAAATACGCTGAAATAATAAATCCCAGGGCTACAAAAATTCCAAAGGTGTAAAAGATCTTGAATGCATTGATTTTCCATCCAAACCAGTCGTTAAGTGCGTAATATAAATTGGGATACATAGCAGCCGTTTAATTTTGGCAAATAAATTTTCTTTTTTTTACCATACAATAGTATTTAAAAAAAATAAAAACCTTCAAAATTTTGAAGGTTTTTACTGAATAAATTTTTTCTTAGCAATATTCATCAAAAGCCGCCACAAGATTATTTGAAATCATTTGTGCCGATGCGCCTTCAATATTATGCCTTTCAAGAAAATGAACCAATTTGCCATCTTTGAATAATGCAATAGATGGTGAGGAAGGAGGATAAGGCAATAAGTGTTCGCGAATTTTATTAACGGCAGAATAATCAAACCCCGCGAAACTGGTAGCTAAATGCGCAGGTTTTTTTGAGCTGGTTTCTATTGCGCGCAAAACACCTGGACGTGCTGTGCCTGCAGAACAGCCACAAACAGAATTGATAACTACCAATGTAGTACCTTCCTGCGCTATCGCATTTTCAACCTGTTCATCTGTTACCAAATCAGAAAAGCCCTTTTCTGTCAACTCTTCCTTCATAGGAATTACTATTTGTTCTGGATACATAATTATAAAATTTTAGAATGCAAATTTACGTTAATCATGTTTAAAAAAACATTGAATTAGTTATGATTTTGGAAATTTTGTCATTGATGAATTTTTACATAAGTCATTTTGACTTAAACATTTAACACAATTTCCAATTTAGTGCATTGGTATTTATTTTGATTGCAAAATGATATAATTAATTTAAAACCCTTAAAAATAAAAAATCATGACAACACTAAAATTCAATCAGCCCACTTTAAAAACATTAGACAGTTTTTTGGATAATTTATTAAGCGATTTACCTGTAACCCAAAACACTTCCATGAATTTTCCTGCGGTGAATATTATGGAAACCAATGACGCTTATGAACTGGAATTTAATGTACCAGGCAGAAAAAAAGAAGATTTTAAAATTACAGTTGATAAAAATATTCTGTCAGTTTCTTTTGAAAAAAATGAAGGGCAAAAAGAAGAAACTAAACAGTATATTAAAAGAGAATTCGGAACACAATCTTTTAAAAGATCTTTTACTTTAGATGAAAAAATAAATACAGAAGATATTAATGCTAAATATGAAAATGGAATTTTATTACTAACACTACCCAAAAAAGAAGAAGTAAAAGTGCTTCCAAAAGAAATATCTGTCAAATAATTTAAGTAATTACAAAAAGTGGGCTTTACAACTCCTCCTCAACTGAGGAGTTTTTTTTTAAAAATTGTATTTGTTAAAAATGTTAAAGATAAAGGTTGATATTTTTTTGTGGCCCAATAATTGAATTTTAATTGATAAACAAATAATTATGAAAAAAGCTACACTTCTCAGGCTGATATTTTTCGTATCATTTATAATATTCGCAGGAGTAATTAATAAATCAAACGCCCAGGTAAGAAAATCAAATCCTGATATATTTTTTCCTGACAGAAAAAGAACTTCCCCTACCATTCGAAGAAATTACCCGGTATGGACAAACACTCAAAGAAGGACGAGAAACGTAAACAATTTACCTCCGGGACAACAAAAGAAAATATATGGAGATAGAAGCGCCAGAGATTACGCGCCTGGACATCAAAAGAAAAACAGATACTATTCAAATGAAGGGCATCATGAAAAAAAAGAGAACAATCGATATCGTAACGAAAATGAACATGGCCATCGTGATAATGGGGAAAGAGGGCATGAAGGGCATCGTGGCAATGGTCATGATGATTAGATAATTATATTAAACCTACCACATAGCCTCCTCAGAAATCCTGAGGAGGCTATTTTATTATCTACCTTAATTTTTTTTGTGATTGTTATTGAAAAAAAACAGCCTGGTTTATTTATAACCTAATATTTTAAGCATACTTGCAGCGCTTTGTTCTTTTGCATAAACCCAATCTACCAGTTTTCCATTTTTATCATGCTCAAGCACAATATATTTTGGAGAAGGAATAAGACAATGCTTTATTCCTCCATAACCGCTTATCTGATCCTGGTAGGCCCCTGTATGAAAAAAGCCAACATATAATGGCTCGCCGTTTTCTATTTTTGGCAAAAAAACTTCATTAATGTGTTCCTCTGAATCGTAATAATCATGGCTGTCGCAGGTGATACCACCAAGCGTTACTCTCTGATACTCATTGTCCCATTTATTTACGGGCAGCATCAGAAATTTTTCGCCAATGCCCCATGTATCGGGCAATGTAGTTATAAAAGAGGAATCAATCATGTACCATGTTTCACGATCATTCTGCATTTTTTCACCAATTACACTGTAAATATGTGCCATACTTTCTCCTACTGTATAGCTGCCAAATTCCGTAAAAATGTTGGGCATAGGAACTTTGCTTTTTTTACAACCGACTTTAATATTCCTTACAATTTCATTGATCATAAACTGGTAATCGTAATCAAATCCCAATGAATGTTTTATAGGAAAACCTCCTCCGATATTGATTGAGTCCAGTTCCGGACAAATTTTTCTAAGCTGGCAATAGAGGTTGATTATTTTATTGAGTTCGCTCCAATAATAAATATCATCCTTAATTCCTTTATTCAAAAAAATGTGTAGCATTTTCAATTGAAACCTATGTTCATTTCCTTCTATTTCATCCACATAAAATTCAAGAATATCTTTTGCACGTATACCCAATCGTGAAGTATAAAATGGGAAAGTGGGCTCCTCTTCTGCCGCTACCCTTATACCTATATTAAATGGCACCCGTACCGATTTGCGGTAAGCTTTTAATTCTTCTTTATTATCAAGAACAGGGATTACATTTTTGAAACCGGTATTTAATAGGCGGGCAATGCGACTTGTATAAGATTTCTGTTTAAAGCCATTGCAGATAATAAAAGTATCTTTTGTTATTTTTTTTCTTTCATATAGATTATTAATGATTTCTATATCGTAAGCATAGGAGGTTTCGAGATGTATGTCGTGCTTTAAAGCTTCTTCAACTACAAAAGAAAAATGTGAGCTTTTGGTACAATAGCAATAATTATACTTCCCTTCGTACTTATGTTTTTTAAAGGCATTAGCAAACATTTTTTTAGCCTTATTTATTTGCATTCCTATTTTTGGGAGATAAGTAAATTTCAATGGCGTTCCATATTTATCTATTAAAGCTTTCACATCCACGTCGTTGTATTGGAGATAATTATCCTTAAGATCAAATCCTTCCTGTGGAAAATTAAATGTTTGATCTACAAGATCCCTGTAAGTATTATTCATTCAAAAATATTAAGACTTTAAAAATAGTTACAAATGTAAATGAAGATGTATTCATTCAAATAAAAAACCGTCCCAATTTTTTGAGACGGTTATAATAAAGTAGTCGTGGTTATTATTTCACTGATATAATAAGGCTCTTGAAGCTTTCCGGCTCATTCATAGCCATGTCTGCAAGAATCTTCCTGTTAAGATCAATATTTTTTTCTTTTAGTTTAAAGATAAACTGGCTATAATTCATTCCTTCTGCTCTAACTGCTGCATTGATACGTGCAATCCATAAAGCACGGTATTCACGTTTTTTAAGTTTACGGCCAACATAACTATAGGTCATACCTTTTTCCATTACATTTTTGGCAACGGTATAAACGTTTTTCCTTTTTCCATAATAACCTTTAGCAGCTTTAAGAATTTTTTTCCTTCTTGCCCTTGATGCTACTGCATTTGATGAACGTGGCATAATTAATATTTTTTGATTTTAGATTTTAGATTCAGGATTCCCCCTTCTAAAATTAATTGTTTATTTAATTGATTTTGTCTTCTTCCTCACCTGGAGCAGGTGTTTGCTTTTATTTCAATCTAAGCAACCTCATAACAAATGGCCTGTTAGCAGAACTTACAGAGCCTTTTTTACGCATACTGCGTTTACGCTTTGTAGATTTTTTTGTTAGAATGTGACGTTTAAAAGCTTTTTGAAAAGTAATTTCACCGGTACCGGTTACTTTAAAGCGCTTCTTGGCGCTGGAGTTGGTTTTAACCTTTGGCATTATTATATTTTTACTTTTACACCCTTGCCGGCGTTT
>DATCMY010000100.1:0-17363 GCA_036565505.1 Hanamia sp. | reverse complement strand
CCGAATTGTTTTTCGGGAGGTTTTTAATTGTGCCATTAATCACATTTGGTGGGAAGAAATGTTAAACAAATAATGCACCAGGCGTTCCTTCGGAACGTTTCGTACTTTTCGGGTCTGATTTTCTACCCACCAATAGTCCCTTCGGGACTTATATAATGTTTACTCACTTTTCTTTACGATGTAAACGCTTAATTCTAAAAATATTTTTAATAAAATTTTCCTTCTTGGCATTATGCTTTTCGGATTTACAGGTTTTTCTTTAGCACAGAATGCCACTTATAAAAATGCTTCCTATAAGAAAGATCTATTAAAAGAAAAACGGGAGATTAGTTCAAAACTAAGAACAGAAAAGAAACAATTACATGAAGTAAAAAGTATCATTAATGAAATTTCAAACATTCCTGCAAGCACTGTGGAAACATTTAAAATGAGTTTTCCCAAAGCCAAAAATGTAAGCTGGTTGCAAACTGATGGATTTATCGAAGCTGATTATACATTAAACAAATCTCAAATGGTAACGTTTTATGATTTTGATAATAAACTGATAGGAACCGGAAAATATGTGAGTTATAAATCTCTTCCTTCCGGAAGCCTCGAAAACATCGCTAAATACTACAAAAAATACACACCGGAAAAAGTAATGTATTATGATGACAACGAGCAAAATATAAATAATATGAACTTCTTTGGAAACGATGTAGAGCAGGATGATTATTATGCATTAATGAGAAATAAAAAAAATATCAATAATGAAATTGTATTGCAAATAACACCTGATGGAGATGTATCTTTTTTCAGTAATGTTAAGTAGTATTCAATAAATTATTTCCTGATTTTTAATCAATAAAATTAACCAGCCTGGCTATGCCAGACTGGTTAAACTATTTAAAAGAAAAACCTGCTTCGCCGGGTTTTTTCTTTTAATGTACTTTGCAATAAAGTGACTGTATAAGAAATGAATAAAAAGCAATTATCTACGCTCCCAATTTCTGTATTAGATCTGGCTACCGTAATTGAAGGGACAACACCATCCGATACTTTTAAAAAGAGCCTTGATCTTGCTCAACATGTTGAGCAGTTGAACTATACCCGTTACTGGCTTTCAGAGCATCATAATATGATCAGCGTAGCCAGTTCGGCCACTTCAGTACTAATAGGATATATTGCAGGAGGCACTTCTTCAATGCGTGTAGGCTCTGGCGGTATTATGCTTCCCAACCATTCACCACTGGCTGTAGCGGAGCAGTTTGGCACCCTGGAATCTCTATACCCTGGAAGAATAGATTTGGGGTTGGGCCGGGCACCGGGTACCGATCAATTAACAGCGATGGAATTAAGAGGTGACCGCTCTAATTCAGCCAATAATTTTCCTCAAAATATCCTGAAACTACAGGCTTATTTTTCTGAAGAAAACAGCTTAGGTAAAGTGAGGGCCATTCCGGGCGAAGGATTGCATATTCCTATTTGGATTCTTGGATCAAGCATCGACAGCGCAAGCCTGGCGGGCATTTTGGGATTGCCCTATGCTTTTGCCAGTCATTTTGCACCGGCACAATTCCATGCGGCCATTAATTTATACCAGCAATCTTTTAAACCTTCTGCGCACTTAAAAAAACCTTACATAATGGCTTGTGTAAATGTGATTGCCGCGGATACAGATGAAGAAGCCAATAAATTAGCAACATCATTATACCAAATGTTTATAGGAATTGTAAATGGGAAACGTAAACTATTACAACCTCCGGTTGATACTATGGATGAAATTTGGACTGAGAATGAAAAAGAGCTAATCAATCAAATGCTGTCTCTATCATTTATTGGCAGCCCTGAAACAATCAAAAAAGATATGCAGGATTTTATAGACCAGACACAAATAGATGAAGTAATGGCGATATCAAATATTTATGATCATAAGGCAAGGCTTTATTCTTACCAACTTTTTGCTGAGTTAATGAGAAAATAATAATACCTTTTCATCTTGGTTTATCTATAAGCTACCACCAAATATTTTTCTTTTTAAATATCTATTTTAAATACACTTTACAAAATATGCCTGCATTTTTTGTAAGCAAAATTTGGTAATAAATCATAAACGCCCTTTTCACAATTGGGGATAAAGAATAGAATCTCTTAATTTTAATTACATTTCTAATTTTGCATTATGAAGAAAATAATACTCTTTTTATTTTTAATAATATCTGCCCGCGATTCATTTACACAATCAATAACGGCCTACAATAAACAGGATATAATGATTCCAATGAGGGATGGTGTAAAATTGCACACGGTGATATTTACTCCAAAGGAAAATACTGCTCCACTTCCGATCCTGATTCAACGAACTCCATATGGCGCATCTGTCAGTGAGGACTATAATATTTTGAATGTTCCATTTTTTTCCAATATGGCCAAAGAAGGATATATTTTTGTATTCCAGGATATACGTGGAAAATATAAAAGTGAAGGCAAGATGCAAATTCATCAACCCATAACTCATCTCAAACAAAAAGGTTCAATTGATGAAAGTACAGATACATGGGATGCTATCGACTGGCTGGTAAAAAATCTTCCCAATAACAATAATAAAGCAGGTATTCTTGGCATTTCCTATCCCGGCTGGCTCGCTTTGGTTGGCGCCATTGATCCTCATCCTTCTCTGAAAGCCGCATCAGAACAGGCATGCATGGGCGATCTTTTTTTAGGTGATGATTTTCATCATAATGGCGCTTTTCGTTTAAGCTATGGAATGGAATATACTTACGAAGTGGAATATGATAAAACAACAGATTCTGATTTTCCCTTTCCTCAATATGATCTTTACGATTGGTATTTGAAACTGGGTTCGCTGAAAAATGTAAATGAAAAATATTTTCATCATAAAATTCCTACATGGAACTCCTTTGTGGAGCATCCAAATTATGATGCTTACTGGCAAAAAAATTCTCCTCTTTCCTATGTATCTCATCAATACATTCCCATGTTACACGTTGGGGGATATTACGACCAGGAAGATATAAACGGGCCGCAACTGATGTATGGGCAAATGGAAAAAAAGATAGTTTCTATAGAAATTATTTGATCCTAGGCCCATGGAACCATGGCGGTTGGGGAAGAATGAAAGGTGATAGCCTGGGTAAAATTTCCTTTGAAAAAAATACAGGAGATGATTTCCGGGATATGCAAAAAGAATGGTTCGATTTTTGGCTGAAAGGAATTGGTAATGGAAAATTTAATGAGGCCAACTGCTTTCAAACAGGCTCTGATGTTTGGAAAAGTTATAACACATGGCCGCCAAAAGAAGCTACCATAAAAAAATTATACGCAGGAGCCAATAACAAATGCAGTTTCGAAAAATCTTCCTCAACGGGTTACGTTTCCTATATCAGTGATCCTGCACATCCTGTCCCTTACCGTACATTGCCTATTGAAGCTACATACGGACCCGGTAGCCGCTGGAAACCCTGGCAGGTAGAAGATCAGCGCTTTGTATATACAAGGCCCGATGTGGTAAGTTTTACTTCCGACTCTTTACAAAATGATCTTACCGTTACTGGAAAAATAATGGCTCATCTATTTGCCAGTACCTCCGGAACTGATGCGGACTGGGTTGTAAAATTGATTGATGTTTATCCTGCTTTCTATTCCAAAAGTTTAAGCATGAGCGGATACCAATTTCCTGTTGCTATGGAAGTTTTTCGTGGAAGATTCAGAAAAAGTTTTTCAAATCCAGCTCCATTAACACCTGGTAAACCCGAAGAATATTTAATAGACCTTCATGATATTAATCATGTATTTTTAAAAGGCCATAGAATAATGATACAGGTACAAAGCTCGTGGTTTCCATTAATTGACCGCAATCCTCAAAAATATGTCCCTAATATTTTCGAAGCAAAGGATACTGATTATATAAAAGCGGAGCAAAGAATTTACTCCATTACTTATATCGAATTACCAGTAATGAAAGATTAATTTTTTTGCAGAATCGAATAAATAAAAATTTAGTTTTAAAGTATTGTGTAAATAAAAGCATGTCATTTGAAGGATAATTTTGTTAAGATAAAGTGCCGTTTTCTTTATATTTAGGTTTATTATCCTATCCTACCAGACCCATATATTGCAATCTGAATCTTTTGGAATAAAGAAGTAAGTATCCTCAAAAATTAAGCAATTCATTTAAAGATTTTTAAATGAATTGTTCCATATCATAAAATAAAGCTGCAGCTCCCAATATACCACTGTTTTCTAATCCGGAAACTTCAATCTTTAAAGTTTCTACAGACTTTTGAAAGGCAAATGTTTCAAGACGCTGCCACATTGGTTTTGAGAAAAAGGGAAAGGCATTTCGTACGGATCCACCAAGAATTATCAACTCCACATCCAATGCATACATGATCATCTTAATAGCGTTACCTAGATGAACGCCCATCTCTTCATACATTTTTATAGCCTGCGCATTTCCTTCACTTGCATTTTTAAAAACAACTTCACCATCGATCTGATAGACATTTTTAAAAAATTGCCCGCTGGCATAATATTCATAATATTTATCCAAATAATCAACCATTCCAAATTCACCTGCACCACAATTTTTTCCGTTATATAATTTTTTATTGAGGATAATACCTGACCCCAACCCGGTACCAATCGTGAGCCCCACCATAGAATTACAACCTTTTCCTTTACCAAAATAATATTCGCCCAATGCAAAACAATTAGCGTCATTATTAATAATAACGGGTATATGGTAGCGGCCTTCCATCAATTTTTGTAAAGGAATTTCTTTCCACGAAGGAATATTTACAACATCAAATACAATTCCCTGTTCAATATCAACAAGGCCCGGAACGCCAATCCCTATTGATTTAATAGAATTATTTATTAATTCATCAGTTAAGGAAAACAATTCCTCCAAAACTTCTTCTAAAGATCCTGATGAATTTATTTTTCTTGAAATAATTCCATGCAAACCTTTTTCATCAACTATTCCTCCACGAATATTAGTACCGCCAAGGTCAATACCGATTATGTTTTTGCTCTCCATAATATTTATTTCATTTGTAAAAGACTTGCAGCTTCAACATCTAAATAAACGCTTAAGTTTTGATGATTGCGTAATAAACTTGCTGGTAATTGTTGTGAAATTTCTTCTTCAAGCACCTTCTTAAGAATATCTGCCTTCTTACTTCCACTAACGAGGAGAAAAACATTACGGGCTTCCATAAGATTTGCCAAACCCAATGTGATGCCTTTAGAAAGTTCGCGCTTTTCTTTAAAATATTTTTGCCCAACCTGTTGGGTTATACTATCTATATCAGTTATGTGTGAACGCATAGAAGACGCAGTGCCGGGCTCATTCATTCCTACATGCCCGTTCATCCCAAGTCCCACTATTGCTGCATCAATACCTCCACGCATGCTTATAAAATTTTCTATTCTACCACACTCATTTTCTAAATCATTTGATCTTCCATCAAAAAAACTAATATTATTTTCGGGCACCTTCAAAGGATGAAATAATTGATTATCTAAATGAAATCTGCAGCTACCTTCATCATTTGCATTCATACCTACCCATTCATCAAGACCAACAAAACTCCAATCCGAAACATCAATATCTTTTTCCTTTACCTGTTTTATTAACTCTTTGTACATGCCCATTGGGCTATCACCTGAAGCCACGCATAGGAAAGGGTTCTTTTTAGATTGAATTAATGCTAACAGGTCATTTGCGGCTATTAATGACATCTGTTCGTATGAATCGTCAACAGTAATTTTCATCATTTTAAAAAATGTTTTAAGTGTATCTAGTGCAACTCTTACCTTGAATGTATCTTATCCATTCAACGTAATTTACTAAACAAAAAACCATATTTTATTGGTTGTATTATTAATACTTGCAAACTTACCTGTAATTTTTGCTATAATCCCTTCTGCATAAATTTGCTTATTTTAATAAAAGTATAAATTAAACTCATTTAAAGAAATGTTCCCGCAAATAAAATAAGTGTATTTCTTTAATCACCCTAATATTTAAATACAAAATGCGATAACTTTAAAACAACAATCATTTTCAAATTCAATATACTTACTATGCCGGGCGATTCTTTAAATATAAATATTAACTCAAAAGGTACTCAACAAAACACTTTTGATGCCATTGTTATCGGCTCAGGAATCAGCGGAGGATGGGCAGCCAAAGAGCTTTGTGAGCATGGTTTGAAAACCCTGGTTTTGGAAAGAGGAAGAAATGTGAGGCATATGTTAGATTATCCAACAGCCACAAAAGCCCCATGGGAATTTAAACATCGTGGCCAGATGACGAAACAATTTCTACAGGAAAATCCGCTTATAAGTAAAGCTGCAGGTTTTGGAGAAGACACGGCACATTTTTTTATTAAAGATAAAGACCATCCATACATACAGGAGAAACCTTTTGATTGGATACGCGGTTACCAGATTGGAGGTAAATCCTTAACATGGGGTCGTGCGTGCCAGCGATGGAGTCAGTTTGAATTTTCGGCACCAGCCCGTTATGGTTATGGAATTGAATGGCCAATAGGTTATGAAGAAATAGCACCATGGTATTCGCATGTTGAAAAATTTATCGGCGTTTGTGGTGTAAGAGATGGAATAGAAGCCATGCCTGATGGAGAATATCTACCTCCCTTTGATTTTAATGCCGCGGAAGCCCATATTCAGCAATCAATAAGCGCCAATTATAAAGATCGCCATTTGGTGCATGCCCGGTGGGCGCATCTTACAGAGCCCAAGGAAATTCATTTTCAACAGGGACGTGTAAAGTGCCAGGCAAGAAATTTATGTATGCGCGGCTGCCCTTACGGAGGATATTTTAGTTCTGTATCTTCTACTTTGCCCTGGGCAAAAAAAACCGGACATTTAACTGTGAGGCCATTTTCCGTTGTTCATTCCATTATTTATGATGCGCAAAAAAATAAGGCAGTTGGTGTGCGTGTGATTGACGACAATACAAAACAAATAACAGATTTTTTTGCAAGGATAATTTTTGTAAACGCTTCCACTTTAAACAGTAATCTTATTTTGCTCAATTCTACCTCCGATCGGTTTCCAATTGGATTAGGAAATGACAATGAATTACTGGGAAAATATGTAGCTCATCATGACTACCGGGCATCTGTAAACGCGGAATTGGACGGAATGGAAGATAAATATTATTATGGCAAAAATCCAACTGAACCTATTCTAGCTAATTACAGAAACCTTCACAAGCAGGATACAGATTACGTGGGAGGGTTTACCACATTTATGGGCGCCTACCGTGGAGATATAGATGAAAATTCTTTACCGGAAACCATAGGCGGCAATTACAAAGATGCTATGGCAGAGCCCGGAGGCTGGAAAACTTATATGTATATGCAGGGAGAAACCATACCGAAAGAAACCAATCATGTACGGCTAAGTAAAGATCAAAAAGATCAATGGGGCATCCCATTATTGATCATGTCGGTAGATTATGATGAAAATGATGAAAAAATGATCAAGGATTTTCTAACCCAAAGCTCAGAAATGCTGGATAAAGCCGGCTGCAAAAATATTAACCAACATGATAACAAACAGCCACCCGGCCTGGATATTCATGAAATGGGAGGTTGCAGGATGGGCAAGGATCCAAAGACTTCTTTACTTAATAGCCACAACCAATTGCATCATTGTAAAAATGTATTTGTTACTGATGGCGCCTGCATGGCAAGCACCGGAAATCAAAGCCCTTCTCTTTTATACATGGCCTTAACAGCCAGGGCTGCCAATTATGCAATTGATGAAATGAAAAAAGGAAATTTATAAATCTTTTCTTTTGAATTTGCGTAGTGATAAACTTACAGGAATCACCATCCAAAGCAGCATAACAAGGAGTGTAATGATGATGCCGGTTGTTGTTCCAAAAAAGCTTTGGAATACAGCGCCGGTATAACCCATCAAAGCAGATACATCCATTTTTAATAAAATCAATATCCTGCCCATATCTATTGGGTTTAAGCCACTCAATACCAGCATTGCTTTTTCCAACGGATAATCGGCAAACTGAAAAAGTATGAACAACACCAGGCCATCAAACATCAAAGAAAAATATAGCCATAATAATACGGCAATACCAATACCTTTTGCTTTATCTCTTGTGTAGACAGCCGCCAATAACGCAATTGCTACAAAAATCAGGGTTAACAATAAACCAACTCCCACCAAAATAATTCCGGTTGGTGTAAAAGAATATATGAAAACCGCAATGCCGACTCCAATAAAAAAAGCCAGGGTTAATGCAATGGCCATTCCGGCAAAAAGACTTATCCATATATGCTTTCGTTGCAGAGGCTGGCTTACCAGCAATTCAATAAATTCAGCGCTATTATATACATAGATCGTTGAAAAAATAATACATATCAGGGGGACCACAATCAATACAATGTTCATTAAACTCAGCAGGCCTTTAGAAGTATTATCTTCCAGGTTAAATACGCTGAACGATATAGCTAACAATAACACAGTATAGGCTATAACAATTTTATTCCTTAGTATATCGGTAATTACATATTTTATAATCTTTTTCATTCTGCTAATTTTTTTGCATTACAGAAGCAATGGCTTTAGATAGTTTTTCTTCACCGGTATCTTCACGCAACAGTTCAATACTTTTATGAAATAGTAAATTACCATCCTGCATATAAATAACCTGTGTTACCAGGTCGTCTAATTCACTTAATATATGGGATGTAATAAGCACCAGTTTCCCTTTTTGTTTTTCAGCAATAATTTTTTCTTTCAATATTTCTGAAGCCAACGGATCTAATCCTGCAGTTGGCTCATCTAATATCAGCACATCTGGATTAAAAAGGAAAGCCAATGAAGCGCTGACTTTTTGGGTAGTACCTCCTGATAAAGTCCGCATGCGTTTTTGCAGTAAATCGGTCAGTTTAAATGCTTTAATCAAATCTTCATCAAAATCAAATTGACCGTTTTTACTCCTTATGTCTTTCATCATATTCAGTACCTGCCCTATCGTCATATTTTCGGGATAACGGCCTATTTGAGGCATATACCCTATATGCTCCCTATACAACCAATCATGCAGAATATTTTTGCCATTAAAAGTTATGAATCCACTGTCAGGCACTACCATACCCAATACACTTTTTACGAGGGTAGTTTTTCCGCTACCATTTGGGCCGATCAAGGCTATGCACTCTCCTTTGTTACAAGTAGCAGATACATTATTTAAGGCAGCCAGCCTTCCAAATTTCTTTGTTACGTTATTAGCAATAATCATAGATGTAAAGGTTTCATAAAGGGATAATGATCTACTAAATTTTCAGGGGTTAAGCTTGGTAATATTTTTTCAATTTTATCTAGTAATGTTGCCATAACACTTCTAAACAAAATCATTGCCGTTGGATTTTCTGCAACTATCATTGAGAAAAGGCTGACAGGGTGATAAGGCACATCTCCAACATTGTTTTTATCCAGATCATACCCTTCATATTTATCCCAATAGTTATAACTAAAACTACTTAGTACCAAGGAGCCATTAGTAGCGATATCAAAAGAGTTGGCAAAAAAATTATTGTGAGTTATCGTATCATCCAAACAACTGGCATCGATTTTAACTGCCCAACCATTCTTATTGAATTCATTTTTTTCAACCATAACCCTGGTGGCCCCTTCCATAAAAATTCCGGTGGTGTTGCGTAGAAATTTATTTCCTGAAATATAACTGTCCGTAATTTCTTTTAGAAAAATACCATAACATCCATCGCCCCAATTGTCTTCAAAAACATTATTAAACATTTTTACGCCATGTGAAAACATTACCGAAACTCCTGCATTATTATTTTGAAAAATATTAGCGATATAAGCATTATTATGCGAGAACATAAAGTGTAAACCATAACGGGAATTTGCCCTGGAAATATTACGCCAGATAACAGAGTTAGTAACAAACTCAAAGTAAATTCCATCGCGATGGCCTGTAATAGTATTCCCAATAATGCGCAGGCTATCAGATTGCCAGCAATGAATGCCATTCCCACTTTGCTGGTCGGTAGTGGCATAGGCCGTAAGCTTATTATTTTCGATTAGGCAATTAACCGCTTTTTGTAAATAGATGCCAAAAAAGGTATCTTCTAAAATATTATCTACGATGGCAACTCTCTCCCGGGAATAAATTTTGATACCAGCTATATCAATTAAACTTGAAATGCCGGAGTGTATCAATTTAAAACCCTTTACAGTTACATTGTTAGCTTTTACAGAGATAATTTCATAAATGTGCTCACCATCCAATACCGGGTAATGATTACCTATCAGTACAATGGATTTATTTACCACTATATTTTTTTCTTTATAAATGCCCGGCTCTACTAAAACGGTATCACCATTTTGAGCTATATTAATTGCCTGCTGCACAGAACTGATTGCGGTATTTTTTTGAACCTTATATACCCTGGCCCAAAGCGTATTTTGTGAAAAGACTAAAAACAATATTATGGTGATAAAAGACGATTTCATGGCCGGTTCAATTCATTCCAGTTAAGGGCTGTGCCTGGAAATTTTTGTAGCGCAGTTTGTAAACTATCAGAAGATTGAAAAGCTGCAATGTTACCATTCATAGGGCTTCGTAATGCATCACTTTTCAAATAGCTTGCCTTTTCCGCTGGCATTAATTCATGCTTTCCTGAAAAGTCAACAAAATATATTGTGTATTGCTGTTCGTTTTTAAACCCGTCTGAATGCAAAAATGAAAGTACACAATGCGCATCATCGAACTTAAAAACTTTTCCTTTTGTTGTTATTACTTCTGCACCAAAACGATTATCACTTACCGGCATTTTGCAAAAATCGCAATGGTCTTTACCAGTTATGATTGGTTGGGGACCAGTGTTACAGGAGTTTAATAATAATAATAACATTAAAACAGGCAAAGTGCTGCTAACCGGTTTGAATTTTTTTTTCCATTTTCTATAAGACTTCCATTCTATTGCTACCAATACGAGTAAAATAATACCTACGCCAATAAATAGCCATCCGCCAGTATCTGGTATAGAATAAGCGCCAAAATTGAGTAATTGTTTATAACCGATTAAGGGGGGCTGATAGGCCATACCCGGAACGATAATCGCCGCATCCGGATTAAGGTTATGTCCATAATTATAATCCCACCGCCAAAAATCAATCATGGCAATTATGCCAAAACAAACAAAGAGAACGAACACAATATTGAGCAATCGTCTTTTCCCCAAAATGGCAGTTAATAAAAGAGCAAAGGAAAAAAACCCAATAATGAAAGGCAGTATTGTAAATTCTAAAAAATCTGCTGAATGGAGTGCCTTCATTCCTATATAATGATTTAACCCATTAATAATATCCACATTACCTGCCAGTTTATTTGAAAAAATGAGCAGCACAAGCCCTTCAGGATATTGCGGTGCAGAAAGTTCTATTCTCCAGATAGGAAAAAATAATACTGCAAAAAGGATAACACTGCAAAGAGCTGTTAACCATCTTGCATAACCTGTTAATTTATTATTTTTCATAGCACTTAATTGATTGATGGGAAATTGACGGGAAAAAAATTTAAAGCATTTTATTGAAATAAGCCTGCTTTTATTTTTTTGCCGGTGGTGGCAACAATACACCATCAATTACATGTATTATTCCGTTTGATGCCTGTATCGTTGCGATAATATGCGCCGAATTATTTAAAGTCACTTTTCCATCTTTTACATTTATAGTTACATTATCACCATTTGCCATTCCCAGAATTTGGCCATCCTTAAAGTTCTCTGCTTTTAAGCCACCTAAGGCAACATGGTATTGCAAAATATTTTGAAGGTCTTCTTTTTTATCATCTTTCATTAATCCTTCTAAAGTACCAGCAGGAAGTTTATCAAAAGCTGCATTGGTTGGTGCAAAAACTGTGAAAGGCCCCGCATTTGAAAGTGAAGTGACAAGATCGGCCTGTGTTAATGCCGCTACAAGTGTAGTATGATCTTTTGAAGAAATGGCAATTTTTACAATGTCTTTTTGAGAGTCATTATCATTGACTTTTCCCTGGCCACCAGAAACCGGTGTTGCAATATCTGAAGATGATTTTTCATCCTGCGATACTGTTGTACCCTGGTTACATGAAATAATCCCTATAAATAATGTTATAAAAAACAACTTGATAACAGGTTTCATAAAAAAAATTTAAGTTAGAAAATAATCATCTTGTATTTGATGTAAAATGTAATGTGTTAAATCCTTCCTATTCATTTTATAATTATTTGCTCTTGCTTTCCTTTTATCATATTTTCTTTATTAACTAAACAGGGAAGCAGGATAGCTTCCCTGTTTAGTTAAGTAGTGATTTTATTTATTGAATTAGTAAAGGAGGAGCGGATGATGTATCCGGCATATTCTTTCCAGTACTAAAAGTAAGCGCTACGTTACTATTAGCCGGAGATACCCTTACATATCCCTGCATTTCCTGGTGCAATGCACTACAAAAATCGGTACAATAAAAAGGATAAATACCTGGCTTTTCAGGATTCCATTTATAAGTTTGTGTTTCACCCGGCATTACCAGCAACTCTGCATTATTGGCGCCTTTTATCGCAAATCCATGAGGTACATCCCAATCCTGTTCCAGGTTGGTTACATGCCAGTAAACCTCATCTCCCATTTTAATTCCTTCAATATTGTCGGGTACAAAATGAGAACGTATCTGTGTTATATACACATCAATCCTTTTGCCATTGCGTACCACTTTAGCATCTGCTTCTCCCTTGGTAACGTAAGGGTTTTTATTTTCTTCAATTTTAAAAAACTTTACAGATTTGTCCTTGAGCAGGGACGCTTCTACTGCCTGTCCATAATGTGGCTCTCCTACTGTTGGAAAATCGAGTAACAATTTCATTTTATCGCCGCTAATATCAAAAAGCTGAGCTGCCTGCGCTAGTTCAGGGCCTGTAGGAAGATACCTGTCTTTAGTAATTTTATTATATACAATTACGTATTTACCGTTAGGTTTCCGGGTATCGCCACCGGGTATGCATAAGTGACCGGGTGAATAATAGGTTGGCTCCCTGTCAATAATTTTTAAATCTTTAATATTCCACTTTACAATTTCTGATGAAACAAACATAGTGGTAATAGCATTACCACGACCATCAAATTCTGTGTGTAACGGTCCTAATCCGGGCTTTTTCACTTCTCCATACAATGCGGCTTCATACTGAATAACTGGTATGCCATCATAATCACCAATAAACTTTTTATCAGCAATGGCCTTTTGAATTTTATCGAAACTAAATACGGGTATTAATGCTGCTAATTTTCCACTTCCCACAATGTATTCGCCGGTAGGGTCCACATCGCAACCGTGTGGGGATTTGGGGCAGGGAATAAAATAACAAATATCCTTCAAGTCTTTTGCATCTAAAACAGTTACTTCTTTTTCTATGGTAGAAGTTGCTGAATGTGTTTTTTCATCATACACATTATGTGCATATTGTACTGCTTCTTTTTCCCCTTTACCCTGGTTGGCATATTCTTCTAATTTCTTCCAGTTAACAGCCAGGATAAAATCTTTATCCCGTTGAGAAGCATTTACTTCCAGCAGAGTGTTAGCCTGTTCTGTATTATAGCAGGAAAAGAAAAACCAATCGTGCGATTTGCCTTTACCGGCATGGCTCAAATCAAAATCAACCGGAGGTACTCTTAATTGAAAAGCTACTTTCATATTACCCGTATTCTTGTCAACGCTAATAAAACTGATGGAAGCTTTAAAATTTTTACGGTAGGTATTGATTGGCACATCACCATTATCATTATCCATAGGTACTGCAAAACGGGTACCCGCAACAACATATTCGGTATTTTCTGTAATAAAAGGCGACGAGTGATTACCGGCACTATTGGGCAATTCTATTATTTCGGCTGTTTTAAAAGTTGTTAAATCAACACGTGCCACGCGGGGCGTATTATTAGCATTGGCAAATATCCAACGGCCATCAATTTCACCATTGGTTTGAGACAGTTCAAGGTGATGCTGATCATCCCAGGGCACAAAGCCATGCGAAGTATTCAGCATGGGTTTGGTTTCTTCACTATAACCATAGCCGTTTTCAGGAAAAACAGAAAATATAGGAATAATTTTCAGGAGCCTTCCTGACGGTAAGCCATAGACGCTCATTTGTCCATTAAATCCACCGGAAACAAAGTTGTAAAACTCATCGTATTTTCCTGGTGCCACATATACTTTTTGAGCAGCGTCACCACTAATGGCATCACCCGTATTTTTGGGCTTACAGGAATATAAACCGCTTAACAAAAAAGCGGCTAACATGGCATTAAACAAATAGGTATTCTTTTTCATTTTGATTGAATTAAGTTTTTATAATAGTCTTGGTTTTTATTTTACTCCATCATTTTTACGCATAAATTCATAAACATTACGTGCATCTTCATCACTAATATTTTGATTAGGCATACGTACCAAACAAATTTCCAGCATAGCCTGCGCCTTAGGATCTTTATTGATCATATCATCTGTATTGGTTGCAAAATTCATAATCCATTCAACGGTATGGCGCTGAGTAACACCTTTCCACCCGGGGCCAACCAATTTTTCATCTGTTAATTTGTGGCAGGCACCACATTTTAAACTATAGATTTTATTACCTGCTTCGGCCTTGGCCTCATCCAGATTTGGACTTATATCAACTTTAGTAAACTTGCCTTCACCACGCTTAGGATCGTATGAAGGATTTCCGTCTGTTGTTTCAGACTGGCTTGTGGTAGCAGGCTCTTCACTTTTATTTTTATCAGTATTTGAATTATTACACGCTACTACCATTAGAGTCAAAACACCTAAATACATTAGTTTTTTCATACTATTATTTTTTTTATCTTGTAAATGTTTAATAGCACAATATTACTAAGGCCCGGTATAGCATTTTATGCGTACAGTCATAATTGTGTCTGGTAATTGGCAAGCATAAAAAAACCACCTGTTTAAAATAGTGCAAAACCCTTACTGAACAGCCAGTTATGATATGCCACCTTTTTTCAATTTCAAAAACATGATAAAAATCATATCAGAAACTACTGACAATCATGGATAAGCTTAATAGGCAAATGCGAATAATATCTTTAATTACATTAATAAATAAATTAATTGACTAATGATCAATATTGAAAAATTACTGGCCTTAGGTGCTACCTATAAAAAAGTAGTAGCCAATGAAACAATTTTTGAGGAAGGCGCTGAGTGTCATTATTATTATCAATTAATTTCAGGGTCTGTGCGTTGGGTAAATATTAGCGACGACGGGAAAGAATTTGTACATGATATGATTGAACCCGGAGAGTGCTTTGGAGAATTTCCATTATTTGATGATGCTCCCTATGCCGCCTCTGCTATTGCAAACAATGATTCTGAAATTTTGCGTTTACATAAAATCAGTTTTCAACAATTACTAAAAGATGACCCTTCGATACATTTTGCTTTTAGCAAGCTATTGGTTGAACGCTTACGCTTCAGATTTCTATTATCGAAAGACCTGGCTGGTAATAAACCGGAAGAAAAAATCTGCAGTTTACTTACCTATTTTAAAAGCCATAAAAAATATTTCTGCCCCAAATGCAATTTAGTCCAACTTACCCGCCAACAAATTGCCGACATGACAGGCTTACGTGTTGAAACCGTTATCAGGAGCATCCGCCATTTAAAGGAAACAGGCAAATTGCAAATACAAAAAGGAAAAGTTTATTATTAAGCTCTTATGATTGCAATCATAAACCAAAAAATTTATCTTATGTTACTTTGCCTGAAAAATGGATCGTTCATTACATAAGTGGTTATCAATTTCTTTTTTCAATTTATTATTGGTCGGGGCCTTAGGTTGCCTATTGCGCTATAAAATAGCCTACTCTTTACCAATGGTTGATCAAAAATTTTTGCTGCATGCCCATTCCCATTTTGCATTTTCGGGATGGGTTACACAGGCATTAATGGCATTATTGGTAAAATATTTAGCTGATAAAACCCAAACAAATCATTTTGCCAGGTACCGCTGGATATTATGGGCCAATCTAATTACCGCTTATGGAATGTTGTTCACCTTCCCATTTGAAGGCTATGCATTAGGGTCCATTATTTTTTCAACAGCTTCTGTTTTTGCGGGTTATGCTTTTGCAATTCAATTTTGGAAAGATTTAAATAAAAACCCTACACATACTACCGCAAATTCATTTTTTAAAGCAGCCCTGTTTTTCAATATACTATCATCATTTGGTGCCTTTTCCCTGGCCTTCATGATGGCAACAAAAAGTATACAACAAGACTGGTACTTAGCGGCCATCTATTTCTTTCTACACTTCCAATACAATGGTTGGTTTTTATTTGCCTGTATGGGCTTATTGGCCTATCGATTAAGCAGTTATGGAATTCCGGAAAATAAATTAAAAACTGCCTATTATCTTTTTGCCGCTTCCTGTATACCTGCCTATTTCTTGTCAGCTTTGTGGATACCAATGCCTGAATGGGTGTATGTTTTGGTAGTAGCCGCAGCACTGGCGCAACTTGCCGGATGGGTTATTATTGTAATTGAGATTAAGAAGCGGCTTCATGATTTAAAATCGCTTATAAGTACATTTTCATCTGTTTTTTTTATGCTTTGTGCAATAGCATTTAGTATCAAATTATTGCTTCAGGCCAGTTCTGCAATACCCAAATTAAGTTACCTGACTTATGGCTTCAGGCCCATAGTAATTGGCTATTTGCATTTGGTATTATTAGGAGTTATATCACTTTTTATTATTTCGTACAGTATCGCCTATCACTACATGCCCCTTAATAATCTTAAAAAGACTGGTATATTTATTTTTGTTGCAGGTATTATACTCAATGAAATTTTATTATTGCTGGAAGGAGTCGCTGATTTAAATTATACTGTCTTGCCTTATATAAACGAAGGGTTGTTAGGCGCCGCAATTATTTTATTCATTGGATTATTACTTATGAATATTCCTGTGAACCCTGCTCCTGATTTAAATAATACTTCGCTTAAATCAATGCCAGTTTAGCTGAAACTGCGAAGCAGATCTCTGTCCATTTCCAGATTACCTTACTGTTTAAGCGACAGCCATTCCTTTGTACAATAACTGCACTGATAACAACTTTTCAAATCACACCTATTGTAAAAATATCTTTCCCCAAAATGATTACACCTCAGGAATCATGCATTAATAATCATTTATTGGCTACAAAATGATATTTACCCGAACCCACTTTCAATTCCACATAGCCACCTTCTGATCCCGCAACCTGTATCTCTTTTGTAGAGGAT
>DATCMY010000099.1:0-16802 GCA_036565505.1 Hanamia sp. | reverse complement strand
TAAGTCCGCTTTACATGACACAATAAAGATAAAAGAAAACTATTCAAAATGACTATTTCAGGAATCATCCCTAAAAAAACTCCCAACGGAGTTGTACCTATCCAGCACATCAAAATATGATTTAGCCATTTTTTCATTGGTAAAATCAAATAATAAAATTATCTTTAGTAAGATATTCATTAGAAAAAATTTAACCGAAATTATATGCGTAAAATTTTACCTGCTCTTTTTGCAATATTTTTCTTTTCTGGTATTTATGCTCAAAATCAAATTGGCATAAAAGGCATTACTATTTCCGGGATAAAAGGTGTAAAAAAATCACTTCCGAATATAATAGCTTATGGAAAAGCTCATCCTATTCCTCTAAATTATAAAGTGCCTCTAAGGCCGGAGTTAGAAGGTCCTGAACCCAAGGGGCAAAATCCGGATGCCAAAGGCGTATCTAAGTTCGGAACATTGGTTGAAGCTAACAATTTGAATAGACCAACAATCTTAACTTCTTCCCTTACACAAACAGTATACAGTAATTTTCTAACAATATGGGGTTCCTATGCCAATGTTAGTGGAAGAGAATCTCCCTACACGCCTCCTGATAATTGCGGCGATGTGGGTACTACCCAAATTATTGCTACAGCGAATTGCCGGATGAAAGTATTTACTAAACCTTCTGTCACAGGATCTGCTTCTGCTACTCCTACAGGAACATCCACTTATACTTTACCTGAAGTAGTTAATATTGATCTCAATGCTTTTTTTTCAAATTCTTCATTAGGAATTAGTGGTATAAGCGATCCACATGTAAGATTTGACAGGCTTAGAGGCCGTTGGTTTATTGTGGCAATTGATATTAATCATACAACAAATAATTATTGCTGTGTTGCTGTAAGCGATGGCCCGACTATTTCGAGCAGCAGTAGCTTTACAATTTTTTATTTTAATGTTTCAGGAACAGGTGGGGCATCGAATGATTTTTTTGATTACCCAACCCTGGGAGTAGATAAAAATTCATTATACATTGGTGGCAATATGTTTGCTAATCAAAGAAGGTTTTCTGGAAGCAATATGTGGGTATTGAATAAAGCAAGCCTGATTGCCGGTTCATTAACTATTACTTCATTTCCGCACGGCATTACCGGTACAGATATGTATACACCGCAGGGTGTGCACAACGATGATCTCGGGGCTGCTTATGGATATTTTATTGGGGCTTCTCAAACACAGTATTCAAAACTAGTGATAAAGAGAGTTGCTTATTCAGGAAGCACTCCTACATTATCAGGCGATCTTAATTTAACTACATCCACAACCTATACTCCAAAATCAGTACCTACATTAGGCGGTACTTCTATTGATGGTGATGACCGCCGTTTATGCGCTGCCATGATCAAGAAAAATAAAATTACAGGAAGTGCAAACTTATGGGTAGCCCAGGGAACTTTGTTAAATAGTTCAGGTATTGGAGGATCAGGAGGAGATAGAGATGGAGCTTTGTGGCTTGAAATTGGAACTCTTGAAAGTACACCAACTATACTTCAGGCTGCTACTTTATATGATGGGGTAAATCCAACTTCTTCTGCTGAAAATTATACTTATCCAACAATTGCACTCAGCGGGCAAGGGCATAATGTAATGGGATTTACTTCTGCAGGGGCGGCCAAATATGCGCAGGCTGCAGCAGCAGGCAGATATAGAACAGATGCTGCCGGAACTTTCCAGGCACCGGCTGATTTTACTACTACTACATCTACTTACAATCCAGGTGCCAGCCGCTGGGGCGATTTTACCCAAACTGTTGTTGATCCTACGGATGATATGACGATGTGGACATTCTCAGAATATGTACCTACCACCGATGCCTGGGGTGTGAGGGCAGCTCAATTTAAGGCACCTCCGCCGGCAACACCAGTTTTGGCAACAGTACCTGTATGTGGTACAACAACAACCGTAACAATAAATGGCACGTCTACCAATAATTCTGAATTTTTTGATCCGGGCGCTGATACAGGAGGGCCAGGTTTTAATCGTTTAAATGTAAGTATTAGTGAGCCAACCGGTATAGGTGTTTCTAATATTGTTTTTGTAAACCCAACTCAAATTAAAGCAGACTTTAATGTGCCCTCTAATGCAACTTCAGGAACATATACGATAACTGTAACTAACCCCGACGGGCAAACGTCAAGTACAACATTTAACCTTAGTTGTGGAACTGTTTCATGCAGTGCACCAACGGGATTGGGTTCATCTGCAATTACAAGTGGCGGTGCAACAGTAAGCTGGACTGCCGTTAGTGGCGCATTAAGTTATGATGTAGATTATTCTGTATCGGGTCAAAATTCATGGACCTCTGCTGCAACTTCAACTACTTCAACAACTGTGAACATTACGGGATTAAATCCATCAACCGCTTATGATTGGAGAGTGAGATCTAATTGCAGCAGTACATCAAGTAGCGGATATTCTACAGGTTCATTCACAACCTTAGCTTCAACAACTACCTGTAATCCTCCAACAGGATTAAGTTCTTCTAATATTACAAGCAGCGGTGCAACAGTAAGCTGGACCGCGGTGAGCGGGGCTGCAAGCTACGATGTTGATTATTCCTTGTATGGTGCAAATTCCTGGACTAACATTGCTACAGCTACAACATCGCTTTCAGTTAACATTATAGGTTTAAGTTCAGGTAACCAGTACGACTGGAGAGTCCGTTCTAATTGCGGAACTTCCGGAAGCAGCACTTATAGCAGCTCACAATTCACGACACTCGCTGCAGGTTGTGTTGACGCGTTGGAACCGAATAATACTTTTGCGAGTGCAGCACCTATTTCTATTGGAACAAATCTAAATGCAGAGATTGCATCAGCAACTGATGTGGATTATTACATTTTCAGTACAAGTGGAAGTCAAAAGAATGTCAAGGTAACTCTAACCAATCTTCCGGCTAATTATAACCTGGCATTATATAATAGTAAAGGAAACCAGTTAGCAACTTCCACCAATGCAAGCACTTCAAATGAAACAGTAGTTTATAATACTAATAAAGCTGCTACCTATTACGTGAAAGTGTATGGAGCAACCTCAAGTGATTTTAGTTCCACCCAATGCTATACAGTAAATGTATTAACAGGCAATAGCACCTTTACAGCTATGATTGCAAGTGGATCAGCCAACACAAGTGTAACAGGTGGAGGATTGAAATTATATCCTGTACCCGCTTCTACTGCTGTAACCATTTATTTTGATGCATACGCAAAAGGTAATGCAGATATCAGTATATTAAATGAACTTGGTCAGCAGGTGATCGTTAAGAGTATGCCTGTAAATGCCGGTACCAATTTTAATACCATTGATGTTAGCATACTTAATCCGGGTATTTATACCGTTAAAGTAAATAATGGCCAAGAAATTCAAACAAAAAAGATGATCATAAGTAAATAATCTAATAGGGTATAAATAAATATCTTTAATGCAAATGCAAAAGGCGTTTAAATCTTAGGTTTTAAGCGCCTTTTGCATTTGCTTTTGATCAACTTTTGTTACCGGATTTGTGTTAAGTCAGGATTGTCAAATAATAATACTTTAATAAAAATATTTTATAACAATGGATAAAACTACCGGCATTGACAACTATATGGCCCACCCCCCCATCAGAATTGAAAAATTCAGGAAAGAACTTTCTGTTTAAAAAGGTGCAAAGGGCTCAGTTCAATTTCTACTTGATCAACCATTTTCAAAAAATCTTATCACCCAAATCGTAAAATTCAGGATAATTTAAAGCCTGAAAAGAAATGGAGTAAAAGATAAAAAGAAAGCATTAATTAAAAAGAATGGCATTAAAAAGTATAATTGTAAGTCTAAATTGTTTCCTGTGCAAAACCGTAAGGATGGTAAACAATCAATCTTAAAAATTCCGCAATCAATTACATTTTTCTTCTAAACTTTATTGTAAGTTCGCACCCTCTATTTTTCATTTCTAATGATTAAGAATTTCATTTCGTTTTTCAAAAACAAACCTGTTTTTGCTGTAGGTTTTTTGTTTGCTACTTCCAGCCTTTTATTTGGTATTTGGGTAGCTTCCATCCCTGGCATAAAATTAAGACTGGGTTTTTCAGATGGCAGCCTTGGACTTTCCTTACTTCTTTCGCCATTAGGTGCAATTACAGGAATGTTATTATCAACCAGAGTATTTAGTAAAATTCCAGTGGGCAGGTGGATGTACTCTGGCTATATCATTTTGTGCTTCATTATGATACTGCAAATTAATTCAGTAAACCGGTATATGTTTTGGTCATGTCTGTATTGTTTTGGTGGCATTAGTTTTTTAAATGGAGTATCTGCCAACGCCACGGTAAACCTGATGGAAAAAAAATTCAACAAGCTGTTGATGAGTACCTGTCATGGTATGTATAGCATGGGAGGCGCACTAAGCTCAGGTGTAGCTGCTTTATTATTTGTACTGCATATTCCATCCAGCTTGCAAATTGTGTTAGTAGCATCTGTTATTGTCGTTGTCATTCTTTCCAATAAACATCATTTATTGGCCAACAGGGATATCATCCATTCAAGATCTGCATTTAAATTGCCATCCTTAACCATATTAGGTATCTCTTTTATTTGCATGGTAAGTTTTATGGCCGAAGGTTGCGTGGCAGACTGGAGCGCTATTTATTTTAAAGAAATATTATTTGCGCCCAAAGCCTTAATAAGCCTGGGATATGCAGGATTTTCTGTGGCCATGACGGTGGGAAGATTAAATGGCGATATGCTGATTAAGAAGTTGGGCAGCAAAAATGTGGTAGTATCAGGAAGCTTGTTGGCGGCAACTGGGTTTTTAGTAGTGGTGACGGCACCTGTAGTAATTGTTGCCATATTGGGGTATATCATGGTTGGGTTGGGTTGTTGCTGTATTGTACCTGTTTTATTCAGGGCCTCGGCCAATATTCCCGGGCTAAGTACGGTAGAAGGATATGCCATGGTGACTACCGGTGGACTGATTGGATTTCTTACAGGTCCTTCTGTTATTGGATTCATCTCTGAAAAAGCCAGTCTTCCAAAAGGATTGTCACTATTAATTTTGATGGGTGCCCTGGCAGCTTTTGCCGCTTGGCGAAATCCTTTTATTTTAAACAAGGAAACAAAACCACCAGTAGCTTCGCTTCCATTTGATGAACAAATTTATTGAGGATAATTTTCTATGTCATTTTCAACTTAGGCTTACCCTAATCTAAAAATGAAACTTCAAGAATTATTTTGGATTTTTTTTGTAACCATTAATATATTTATTGCTGTTAACTTTCTATTAACTTCATTTGCCGGTGTAGTATTTTATTCTGCGAGGACTATCTTGCAAATACTTTTGCAAATAGGCTAAAGGAAAATTGACCCCAAATTTTAATCTGTACTTTCCAGGAATGAAAAAATTGTTTTCTTTTTTAGTAATCATTACATCTTTATCGTTTTCACTAAAGTCATTTGCGCAAAAAAATACCGGTAATATTAAGGGAAGAATAATAGCACCGGATGGAAGCCCGGCTTACGTAACCGTCGAATTAAAAAAGCATAAAGAAATAACTGTAACCGATAACAACGGTGATTTTAAATTTCAGAATCTGCCTGCATTGAAGGATACGATAATCTAACTTCTGCTGAATTCAAAGCCTATACGCAACCTGTAACTATTGGAACCGGTGAAGCAATAACTCTCGGCGACATACATCTTACATTTTATTTATCCCAGTTACAGGAGGTGGAAGTAAGGGGACGCATTGCACGTTCTTATAAAAGTGATTATTCTTTTATGGGTACTAAAACACAAACTGCTTCTATTGACATACCTCAATCCATTTCCGCGATTGCTAAAGAATTGATAAAAGATAAAATGAATTTTACATTGAAAGATGCGGCCAGTGAGGTAGTAGGCGTAAATCAATATTCAGGCTATGATGAATATTCTATAAGAGGTTTCAAAGCCGAGAATGCAAGGTTGATCAACGGACTTCGCGGCTACAACACCACTTATGCCAGTGCGATGCTGGTGAATGTGGAAAGGATAGAAATAATGAAAGGCCCTGCTGCAACACTTTATGGTAACTGCGATCCTGGCGGTACCATTAATCTGGTTACAAAAAAGCCATTGGCAAATAATGAAAGCGAAATAAATATTTCAGGGGGAACGTGGAATCATTTTCGGGCACAGGGAGATGTAACAGGCCCTCTGAATAAAAATAAAACTTTATTATACCGGTCCAATGCGGGCTATGATAAAACGCATTCTTTCCGCAACCAATTCTATGCAAAATCTTATGAGCTTGCTCCTTCTCTTTCATTTATTCCAAATGAAAAAATTCAAATAAATATTGATTTTTTCCTATCGCACATCAATACGATTCTTGACCGGGGGCAACCAGGCTTTCAAAATGATTTTACCTTAAAATCAACACCCATCAATCTGATAGCTTCGCAGCCAGGCGATTACCTGCATGAAACAGATATTGCTACTAATGTTTTATTTTCATACAAAATCAATAAACAAATCAGCTTTAACAGCGGTTATCTTAATTATATAACGCAGCAAAATACATTGGAGCATGGAATTCAGAGCTATATCACTCCCGATTCAGTGAATCTTTATTATTCAGTATGGGACTATCATACAATCACACATACACTCACCAATTATTTTACTTTCCATTTTAATACAGGAAAATTTAAACATCAATTTTTAGTTGGTTTTGATTATATCAAAAGCAGTGTAAACCTGAACCAGGAGTATTATGAGCAACCGGATATATTTGGCGTAGGTAGTGGTATAGTTGGCACATTTAGTTTGAAACACCCCAAATATTCTGCATCACCAATTGATAAATATAAATTATCAGATTATGAATCTGATGCAACAGGTGTGGAAGCAACTGTTTATCATACCCGGGGAATTTATATTCAGGAACAGGTAAGTATAAATAAATTAAAATTGCTTTTTGGCCTCAGGAAAGAAAAGTATGAAGGCGATGGTAATGAAACTGACAGCACGAAAGATGTGGTTCAAAATATTTTTCTTCCCCGGATAAGTTTGGTATATGAACTTAGTCCTCAAGTAAATTTGTATGCCACCTACAATAAAGGCTTTGATCCTTTTGAAGCATCTACCAGCACACAGGTATTCAATGAACCTTTTAAGCCAGTCACCAGCCAATTATTAGAGGCTGGTGCTAAAGCAAATTTTTTTAAGAACAAATTATCTGCTTCTATTGCGCTTTATCAATTGAATTTATACAATGTTGCAGTAAATGCAAATGATATTTCGAATCCTAACTTGTATGTACAGCAGGGTGAAGACAGGTCGACTGGTTTGGAAACGGAAGTAAATGGGACTATACTTCCAAACCTCAGCATCTCAGCATCTTATTCTTACTGTGTTGCCAAAGTAATAAAAAGCAAAATTACATGGCGGCAAGGATCTCTGATTGATAATGCCCCAAGAAATTCAAGCAATAGCTGGATCAAATATACCTTTATGAATGGTGCACTAAAAGGCTTTGGAATTGCTTTCGGACATTCACAGGCAAGCATTAGAAATACGTTAGAGCAAGGGTTAACACTTCCCGGATATTTTGTTATGAATGGATGCATTCGTTATAAGTATAAACAATTTAATGTTGCCTTTAATCTGAATAATATTGCGAATAAAACTTACTGGACCGGAGCCTACAACAACGTGAACAAATGGCCCGGAACTCTCCGCAATTTTATGATCAATACTGGTTTTGATTTTTAAAGCAAGTATTAATGAGAGTATTAATTTATGAGAGATATAGTTGGTTCAATAAAAAATCACCCGTTATAATTTGCAACAAATAAGATGTTTCATAGTAGTATTGCAGTTTGGTTTTTAAAATTATAATTTACTAAAGAATAACACAGCTAAAATAGAATATTTAATTATGACCAGGTTCGTTCATTTAATCGCTTTCCTTATTTTTTTACCAGCTATTGTATTTTCTCAAAAACGAATCAACAATAAATTCCATTTGGGAAACAGCACCTTAAACGAAACAGGTAGTTTCACTATGATGCCTTATAACCGCCTGATACAATCTGCAGGAAAAGTAATTACCTATGGAGATTCGTCATTAGAAAATCATGCATTGGATGTATGTGTTCTGCCGGGTAAAAAAAACGTGGTAATAGAGGACCGTTACGGGATTGCTATGGTTGATATCAATGCAAAAACAATAGTATCAAGATGGTCATTTACTCATGACAAGACCTGGTATAATTTTGTTAGCACCTATTCCGGAATTACCTCTTTTGTTGATAACAATAAAAATTATATTGCCTGGGGTGCTTCGGCTGGCAATAGTGAGTCTGCCATAATGATTGCTGAATGGGATGGCAAAAAAATCAATAAGGTAACTGGAATAAAAATTGAACGGGAAGAGCCGGCGGCAAAAGCTATTCCCAATCAAATTATTGCTAACAGGGAAAATGGATTGATGTATTTGTATGCAGTATTAAATGGAAATAATCAATTGGTAAAAATAAAAGTTAATAATAAAAAAATTGTGTGGGCTACGCCAACAGGTGTAGCTCCCTATGGCATTTGCATCGTCAATAAAAAAGCTTATGTAACCAACTGGGCGGGCCCTTTAGTAACTGATACTACTCTTGAAAACGCAGGTACACCATGGGGCAGCGCTTATACGAATCCTGTTACGGGTGCCACCAATAACGGAAGTTTATCAATTATAGATATTGCCAACGGAACCTTGCTTAATGAATTGAAACTTGGACTGCATCCCAATGCGATCATCAAAAGCGCAGATCATCATTTTTTATACATTACCAACAGTAACAGCGATAATGTAAGTGTAGTAGATGTTGATAAAGAAAAGGTAGTCGATTCAATTGCTACCGGGTTATTTTCAAAACAATATCACTATTTTGGAAGCAGCCCGAATGCCTTATCATTAGATTCAAATACAGGAACATTGTATGTTGCCAACGGGATGGATAATGCAATTGCAGTAATTAAATTGGGAAGTAATGATTGTACAAAAGCAAAAGGCATTACAAAACTAAAAGGATACATTCCTACAGAAGCTTATCCATCGGGCATCGCCATACTGAATCAACAATTATACATCACTAATCTTGAAGCAAAAGGCGCAAGGGTATTGTCTGAAAGTTTTGAATTTAAAAAGCCGGATGGAAAATCAATAAACGCTTATACTGTTCACAAAGAACTGGCCTCATTGAGTGTGATTCCTGTTCCTTCGCAAAAGACATTAAACAATTATACAAGAAGAGTAAAAAAGATGAATCTATTTTACCGCATTGCATTGGCCAATGCAAGTCCACGGAAAAATATTACTCCAAAACCTTTGCCTGAAAGGACTGGAGAGCCATCAGTTTTTAAACATGTGATATATATCATTAAAGAAAATAAAACTTACGACCAGGTATATGGAGATGTGCCACAAGGAAGAGGCGATAAAGAACTTTGTATTTACGGAGAAAATGTAACACCTAACCAACATAAGCTTTCCAATGATTTTGGTTTGCTTGACAATTATTATGCCTCAGGTAAATCATCGGCAGAAGGCCATCAATGGACTGATGCAGCAATGGTTTCAGACTATATAGAAAAAAATGTGCGTGCCTGGTTTCGGAGTTATCCTCACCGGCAGGCAGATGCATTGGTGTATAATAAAAATGGATTTATTTGGAACGATGCTATGGATCACGGTAAAAAAGTTCGTATTTACGGAGAAGCCTGCCTCACGCATTATGATACAAAAATGAAATGGCTTGACATTTACAACAAATATATTAACCACGACTCACTTAGTATTTATAACACGAGCACTATCGCGAGAATAAGGCCTGTCATTTCACCTGATTATCCCGATTGTGATAATTTTGTTTTTACCGATCAGTTGCGTGCTGATGTATTTATTAAGGAATGGAAAAAAATGGAGCAACAACCGGGCGATAGTTTACCTGATCTTATAGTTGTTTCATTGCCAAATGATCACACAATAGGCACTTCAGAAAATTTTCCTACACCAAGAGCAATGGTAGCAGATAATGACCTTGCTTTGGGAAGAATGATAGAAACCATTACCCACAGCAGATTTTGGGACTCTACGGTTGTTTTTGTAACGGAAGATGATTCACAATCAGGTTGGGATCATATTTCATCTTACAGAACAACCTGCCTGGTTATAAGTCCTTACTCAACACTTAATAAAACCATTCATACCAATTATAACCAGACTTCCATGGTAAGAACTATTGAGCAAATTTTAGGGATACCCCCAATGACGGTTACAGATGCCACAGCATTGCCAATGTTTGATTGCTTTAGTGATACAATGCATTCTTATCAATATACTGTTATACCCAATAATATTCCGCTCAATGAAATGAATAAACCAGTTGCGCTATTAAAAGGGAAAGCTAAATATTTTGCGAAACTATCTGCCAATCAAGCTTTCAAGGTAGAGGACAGCGGCGAGGATGATTTAATGAATAAAATTTTATGGTTCGATGCAAAAGGTGATAAAAAGTATCCTGGCGTCAAATAGTGGGAGGTTATAAAGATTATCAAATTGTAAATTTCTTTTCCCGGAGCACAGGAATTCAGGTTATGATAGATGATATCGGTACTTTTATTTTTTATACCATTTTAGTATCGCTAATTTTTACTGATGAAAAATTATTACCACATCCTGTTATTTATTTTTGTTCTTTTTCTGTCACTTCAATCTTCGGCTCAAAAAAATTACGAGGTATTATCAGTGCCGGCCATTAAAGCTTTTACACACATTGATAAGAAAGGAAAGAGTGTGTTGGCGAGTGGAAGGTATGTGACACCTGCGGGTGAAACAATTCAAATAACTCATGACCCTTTTGGTATGGCTGTTTCACCAGGTGGGAAAAAAACGGTTACCATTCATAATGGCATATTCACTATTATTGATAACGAAACCCTTGCCAATACAAGGGTTCCCAGCTATGATGGCAGCATAGTTTCACCTTTTTCAAAGGGTTCTTTTTTGGGTGTAGCCTTTTCACCCGATTCTAAGAAAGTATATTTAAGCGGAGGTGATAATGGGGCTGTAATTGTTTATGATATTGAAAAAATGCAAAGGCTTGATTCGATTTCATTGAATGGAAAAGTAGATTCAGTTGATTATGAAGACAGTTTTACTTCCGACCTGTTATTAAATGAAACCAATAATGAATTATTAGTTTTAGACAGGGGCAATTTTAGGTTAGTGCGAATCAATCTGGATACCAAAAAAATTACGGCATCCATAAAAACCGGAAGGCAGCCTTTTGGTCTATCCCTCAGTCCAGATAAAAAAATGGCTTTTGTTGCTAATGTGGGTATGTATGATTATCCTTTGCTGCCCGATCTTACGCCAAAAAATTATAACAGCCTTTTGATACCCATTCAGCCTTATGGCAATAATACTAAAGAGTCTATAGAAGGTTACACATGGAAGGGAAGGAAAATTCCCGGAGTTGGAAGCCCTTTGGCACCCGAAGCAATGAGCGTATATACCATAGATCTTACTACCAATAAAGTAATGGACAGATTCAAGACCGGCTACCAGGTAGGCCAGATGGTAGAAGGTGCAGAAGTAGTTGGCGGCGCCAGTCCTAATTCAATTGCTGTAGGAAATAAATATGCTTATGTAACCAATGCCACGAACGACAATATTTCAATTATAGATTATCATGCGCATAAAATTATTGGTGAAATAGATATCAAAGTAGATACGCTTATTGATCATTACCGGGGCTTATTGCCTTTTGGAATTTCATTAAGCAAAGATGAAAAAACTTTGTATGCTGCTTTGCTGGGCTTTAATGCAGTTGCCGTAATTGATGTGGATACAAGAATAACCAAAGGCCTGATTCCAACAGGGTGGGGGCCTGTGAGGGTACTTCCATCTAAAGATGAAAAAGATTTGTATGTAATAAGTTGCCGGGGTTATGGTGCCGGGCCAAATGGTGGAAAAGGTTTTATAGCGCCGGTTCAGGGAACTTATATAGGCGATATACAACTGGCAACCTTTCAAAAAATACCCATGCCAGATGAGCAACAGTTGGCTGCTTATACCCAACAGGTAATTGATAATACATTTATTAAAATGAAGGTAAAGGATGATGGAAAAAACCCTCTGCCTCCTTTACAAAATATAAGGAAGAGCCCCATCAAATATATTGTTTACATCACTAAAGAAAACAGGACGTATGATGAAGTGCTGGGCCAGTTAACAACCGGTGTGGGAGATCCTACACTAGCACGCTTTGGAGTAGATGTAACTATTGCCGCAAAAGATAAAACACTGCATCATGTAAATGTGGCACCCAATCATTTGAAAATTGCCAGGCAATTTTCTTTTGGTGATAATTATTATTGTGACAGCGATGCCTCAATTCATGGGCACCATTGGATGATGGGAGTAATACCTAATGAATGGGTTGAGACCAATGCAAGCGTTAGTAAAACTGCAATGCTATTTTCCAAAGCTTCTGGCAGAAGATTTCCTGGTTCTACAGGTAGTATAGACCCCGAAGATTATGCAGAAAGAGGTGGGCTGTGGGAAGCTATGGAAAGAAGTCATATTTCTTTTTATAATTTTGGTGAAGCCAATGAAACGGCGCATAACCGGGAGCAATGGTACGACACGGCAACCGGCGCGGGCCATGGTGTAATGGTGCCAATGCCCAAAGCATTATATCCACGCACCAGTCATAATTATGCAGGTTTCAACACCAACATACCTGACCAGTTCCGGATGGAGCAATTTGAATCGGAGTTCACAAAAATGTGGCTGAAAGGAAAAAGCAAAATGCCACAGCTCATCACCATGCAGGTGCCAAATGATCATACTGCATCTCCCCGTCCTAAATACGGTTATCCCTATTATCATTCTTATGTTGCAGATAATGATCTTGCTGTTGGAAGAATATTGCAATTTCTTTCAAGAACTCCTTACTGGAAAAATATGCTGGTAATTATTACAGAAGATGATCCACAAGGAGGTGTGGATCATATAGATGCCCACCGCAGTATATTGATGATGGCCGGCCCTTATGTGAAGCATGGCTATGTTTCACACACTCATGCCAATTTCGGCTCTATATTAAAAACCATTTACACCATCTTGAATGTACCTTATGTAAATCAATACGATGCAACCGCCACCTTATTACAGGATTATTTTACCAAAAAGCCCGACTACACGCCGTATACACTGGTATTTCCATCGAAATCGGTATTTGATCCGCAAATGGCTATGAAACGCTATAACAAAAAAATTGACTGGCGTAAAATAATGAAAGGGCCCGAGATGGATGATGAAGATGAATTAAGAATAGAACATTATAAGCAACAAGGTGTAATTATAAAGAAGAAGGATTAGCATTTACTTTGCAAAGCGCCTGCAGAAAATAATAATGAGTTTTGAAATACAGGTAAGAATAAATACGTTTCGATTATTCCGGGAGGGTTTGAAGTTTTTCCCTGATTGCTTCCTCCAGTGCATCGGGTAATGTGGACGACTCTT
Source organism: Hanamia sp. (assembly GCA_036565505.1). GTDB lineage: Bacteria > Bacteroidota > Bacteroidia > Chitinophagales > Chitinophagaceae > Ginsengibacter. The sequence continues at coordinate 3,222 of DATCMY010000099.1, read as the reverse complement.
CGTCGAGGTCTCTATATAATTCCGCATCATCGTCCCAGGCAAAAACATGATCAGGGCTATTATTTACACTTACATAATAGCGTACATTTTCGTTAAAAGAAAATGGCATCACTTTTATATGATAGGGGTTGTCATTTATAAGTAGGTCAAAATATCGTTGTTTTTTTTCATCGTCCATACTTTGATCTGTGAGCGGTCCTTCTGCGGGAATATCTGCCGGGTCCATTTCATGATGTTCCAGCGCCAGGAAATTGATATGCTTATCCCTGTTGGCTTCTGAGGGAATATCCAGATGTCGGTCTTTGGGATGCTTCTTCATAACAAATATTTTAATAAATCAGTTAACAATTTGATTAATTAAGCATCAATAATATTGCCAATACTTCATATTAAAATAAACAAAACAATACAGGCTGAATTGAAAAATTTGGTATTAAATATATTTATAGGTAGGGTAATAATTTCGCCAAATGGGATCAAAAAATCTCTTTGGTAATTTGGATATCCTGATTATTTTTTAATTTTTGGATGGTAAAAAACCTGGGTAATGGTTTGGCTTTTATTAAATCATTTTGTAAACATTCTTTTCATCATCTTTTTATCATGTCCATAAATATCATCTCTAAAATTTACAAGCCCATCATTATCCACCCATGAAGTGTAGTATAAAATGTACACCGGAATTTTTTCTTTAAGTTTTACCCATATTTCAGAATCTGAATGCATTGCTTCATATATTTTTTCATCAGCCCATTCTTTATCGTTGCGTAAAAGAAATTCGGCCAGCTTTTTTGGCTGCTCCAGCCTTATACATCCATGGCTGAAGGCGCGTTTTTCCTGTTCAAACAGGGATTTGGCTGGCGTATCGTGAAAATAAATGTTGTAGCTATTTGGAAAAAGAAATTTTACCCTGCCTAATGCATTGTCATCCCCAGGCCTTTGCCTGATAACAGGTAATCCATTCAAAGTGCCAGTTTGCTCCATATTATTCCGGGCCAGGTAATTACGGTTTCTGCGTATGGCAGGTAATATTTCTTTTCTTACAATACTAGCCGGTACATTCCAGTAAGGACTAAAAATCACATATTCGATTTCATCGTTAAAAACAACAGTATTATGTACCGCTTTACCTACTACAATCTTCATATTGAATAATTCTTTTTGTCCATCATAAACATGGAGTTTAAATTCCGGAATATTAGCCATTAATCTTATTCCTCCTTCTACTTTAGGCATCCATCTCATTCGTTCCAGATTTACCAACATTTGTTCTATTCGGTATTTTTCCGGCACATTTAATTCTGCTACAAGGGAAGGCGACAAAATTCCATCTGCCTTTAACCCAAATCTTTTTTGTGCCTGCTTTACAGCATCTTCCAGTTCTTTCGTGAATACATCAGAAACTTCTGATGGTTTATAATCTCCTTCCAGGTTTAATCTTTTTTTTAACCGGGCTATTGCTTTTGCAGTATCGCCCATTTTGTATATTTTCCGATTGAGATTTAATGGTAACCAACCCCCGTTTTTTTCAATTTCATAATAGCGCGGCAGTTGTTTTTTTAATTGCTGGTAATCATTGTTTACCGGTTCCCATTCTTCCAGTTGTTGCCCCTTGTTGGCTACCAGTGAATCCAGTAGGGCTAATGCATTCACCTTTTTGCGGGGTATGTGCCATTGCAATTGCGATGGATCTATTTTACCTTCATAAGCATAATGTGCGTATTTAAAAAAATGTTGTGTAAGATGAAGTTCTATTTCGGTAATTTCATCAGGAGAATACTTTGGCATTTCATCTTCATTTATTAAGACCTCCATTTCATCGTGCAGTTTTTTATCGTATATCGAACTATCTCTTGTTGTTCTCACATAATTGTTATGCAGGTTCCAAAATGCTCTTGTTTGTTCAGCTAAACCATCGGTGGTAAACCATGCAAAATGATAGTTGCGGCTATTATAAAAATTGCGCATATTCCTGGCCGATGTTTTATCCAGCTTATTATCAATTATATATTTTTCAAGTTTGGTGCTGTCCAAAATCAGTTCCGAAAAAGATGCACTATCCGTGATGGTTGTATCCTTTGGAGTATAATTTGTATTTGCTTTTTTAACGCCGGTATTGCCGCATTTTATAATAAGAAAAGTTAAGGCAAACAGGAGCATGCCATTCAGTAATGTCTTTTGTATTATTTTTATTTTCGTCATGGCAGCATATTTAAAAGCCTTGTTTTTTACCTAAAATTAATAAACTCTGCACGTTCTTTTTTTTTAAATATTACTAAATGATTAAAAGGACCTTTTAATTATATATAGATATCCTGGCCTTACCTTTGAGTAATTATTGTTTATGACAAGTGTATATGATCTTGATGTGTATAAAGAATTAACCTCATGGCAAAAGAAAATGCTGCGAAGGCCTTCTATATTGAATAATCTTTCAAAAAAAATTCAAACAAAGATCAATAACTGGATACCCGAAAAAGTACATAAGGCAATAACAGTTACGATTAAGCAAATAATCCGTGGCGTTTTATTTGGTGCCAAACATACTACTTCAGTTCCCTTACAGCATGTAAGCCTGGAGCTACGGGAAATAGCTATTCGAAAGAAAATAGATATTTATAGAAAAACAGCAGCGTTGGAAGGTGGTATTACCGGTGCAGGAGGTATACTGCTTGGCCTGGCTGATTTTCCTATTTTAATCGCACTTAAAATAAAATTATTGTTTGATATAGCCTCTCTATATGGTTTTGATGTTAATGATTATAAAGAAAGAGTTTACCTGTTGCATATTTTTGAATTGGCTTTTTCCAGTGATGTTCATCGGAAGATTGTTTATCTAAAAATGATCAATTGGGAGGTGCAGCGTAAATATCTACCCGAAGATATCCACCAGTTCGATTGGAGAAATTTTCAGCAGGAATACCGGGATTATCTTGACGTGGCAAAGATGGCCCAGTTAATACCAATAATAGGTGCTCCTATGGGTGTACTCGTAAATAATCGATTAATAAAAAAATTGGGCACAACAGCAATGAATGCTTACCGAATGAGATTATTAAAGCCGGGAAGTGAAACAATTGAGGATTAGACAAAGAGATTGCTATTCTTATCCTACCACCAATTTTATTATCATTACTGAAATATTGCTTTCATTATTAGAATTGATTTCATTTTTCATTCATTTCATTACGCCTAAAAAATAGTACCATGGAAGGTTTGCAG
>DATCMY010000098.1:0-4904 GCA_036565505.1 Hanamia sp. | reverse complement strand
ACGAAATTCTACAGATTTTGAGCATGACCCTAATAAGTAAAACCCCCGTCAATCAACTGTTTGACACGAACTACCAACAAAATTTCAAAGAACTAAATCATAACCAATTGGTTTTGTTTTGATTAAGAGTGCATGCTAGTGGTTTATGTTATTTTCTTAAAACCGGCTGGCACAAATATTGGTAATCGTGTAAATTGTACAAAAATTTAATTTTATGAACAAAGAATCTAATAATCTCAATTGGTTTGAAATACCGGTTACTGATATGGCTCGCGCCAAACATTTTTACCAGGTCGCTTTCAGCATTCACATGGAAGACATGAACATGCCCGGCATGGAAATGGCTGGCTTTCCGTATGAAATGGGAAGTGGTAAGGTAGCAGGTGCATTGGTAAAAAGTGAGCATCATAAGCCTTCAGCTGATGGTGTAAATATTTACCTGAATGCTAATCCTGACATGACAGAAGTATTGCAGCGTATAGAATCAGAAGGAGGCAAAATATTGATGGGTAAAACTTTAATCAGTCCAGAGATTGGTTATATGGCATCCTTTATTGATACAGAAGGCAACAGGATATCACTCCATTCGCAGCAATAATTTCAGAAAAAAACGGGTGCGGGTTTATTTGCTTATACAAGCATCAAATTTGCTTTATTTCTTAATTAATACTCTCTAATGGCCATTGATCATTGGAAGAGGGGAATGCTTTACGGTATATACATGGTTTATTTCTATGACTTATAGAAGTGATGATTCATTTATTATTTAGGCTTAAATACACAACCAAAATAAAACTGAAAAATAAAATATTCTGCAAATAAATAAAGTATCTTAGTTTCAAATACTATTTATGAAACAAATATTTTCCTTTTTTATTTGCCTCTTATTGGTACAATTTGGGATGACACAAACGGTGGTAAAAGACAGTGTTCAAAAAGCTAAAGAAGATTCTATAAAAATGAAGAAGCTGGAAGCTATATTAACTTATCCACTAATAAATGCAGGCACTTTTTCCGGGGACGTACCTGTATCGAATCCTGATGAAATTCCGGATCCTGCCCTTAACTATAAACTATTATTTGAACTGGTGGACAATAATAAAGCTAATGAAGCAAAGGATATTAATCATGGCCTTGTTGAAATATGCCGTATTATCAACCTTCATGTGGCTTCTGGTATTCCTGTCAAAAATATTACACCCATAATAGTGGTACATGGCGGGGCATTGCATTCTTTTTATACCAGGGATATTTATCAAAAAAAATACAATGCGGATAATCCCAATATTGCGATTGTAGATGAACTGATTAAAAAAACAGGTGCCCGTTTTATTGCCTGTGGGCAAGCGATGAATTTTTTTGATGTACCACGGGAAGAAATGATTCCACAGGTAAAAGTGTCTCTCACCGCACAAACTGTTTTATCTCATTACCAATTAATAGGGTATAAATTATATGAAATAAGGGATGATAAATAAACCCTGGTCTGACGGTCCCAGGCTGACCAGGGTATTAAGTCCCAGTGTCTGATCAAAAGTATTTCACGGTACCAGTCTAAACCAGGAATTAGAATGCTATGATCTGTTCTATTTCCATTGATGATAACGACCTTCGCAATTCCAACTTTAACCCATGAAAATTAAAGTTTTAGGAACGAGAGCTAATATTAAATTGCAACACACTTTGCATAGCAAACACACAGATATTTTGTGTGACCATAAGATTATGCTTGACCTGGGCGAAAAAGAATTTCTTTCTGAAAATCCCAAAGCTGTTTTTATTACTCATCTTCACCCTGATCATGCTTTTTTTATAAATGGAGAAGAAAAATTAAAACCGGAAAATGCTTGCCTTATTTATACTCCACAAAATCCCGGGAAATTAAAAAATCTAAAAGTTATCAAAACAAACAAGGCAGTTTATGTTGATGATTATAAAATAATTCCAATTCTGGTAAGTCACAGTTTAAAAGTAAAATCCTTTGGATATATTATTGAGAAAAAATCAAAGCGAATTTTTTTCTCCGGTGATGTTGCCGGCATTGAAGATAAATACATGGAACAATTAGGAAAATTAGATATGGTAATTACCGAAGGAAGTTTTTTTAGAAAAGGAGGAATGCTACGCAGAGATAAAGATACAGGACAAATATTTGGGCACACAGGCATTCCCGATTTGGTAAAAATGTTTGCACCTTTTACGAATCATATTGTGATTATTCATTTTGGCTCCTGGTTTATGAAAGATGTAGAAAAAGGAAAAGAAAAAATTAAACGCCTTGGAAATAAAAATTTAAAAATTGAAGCCGCCTGCGACGGGCAGGAATTTGAAATATAATAAAGGCTCGTATTTGAAATACAAATTTGTGTTAATGCCTTTGACATCTCAAACCTTTATGATTAAATTTGATATCATTTTCTTCAAACTACAACCTTAAAAAACGAAGTGTCAAATTCTGGCTATCCCGTAGCATTTTACAAATGTCTGCAGGATAACTACAGAATATTGAAAAGATCTTAATTACTCATTAAAAATTATGTCTTTTGAAATCAATATTATATCGTTTTTTAATTTTCTGCGCAGGTTCAGATGAAGATATTTTACAGAAATGTCCGCGTTCAGAGCATATTAAGCATGCAGGGTTTGGAGCTCTTGTTCTTGTTCCAGCTACACTTGGTTTATTTTCTATGACCTATGCGATTTCAACCTTTGTAGAAAATCCTTTCCTTTATATTTTGGCAGGGCTTACATGGGCTTGTATCGTTTTTATTTTCGACAGGTTCATTATATCTACATTCCGTAAGAAAGATTCTATATTAATAGACATCCGTTCACTTACATTTATATCCCGTGTTGTTTTTTCGGCATTTGTGGGTATAGCAGTAGCGCATCCTTTGGTATTGCTTTACTTTCATGAAAGCATTGGGGTGAATATGGATGAGGTAGCGCATGCAAAAGTGGATAGCATCGAAAATGTTTTTCAGTTGCAGAAAAATACCTGCCAGTTGGAAACTGATACTATTGACAGAAATTTAAAAGGCATATCCGATACCATTCATGTGCAGGAAGGAATTCTGCATGATGAAATAAAGGGAGTGGTAAGGGGAGATGACAGGACATCAGGCAAAGCAGGAGAGGGCCCCACATTTAAATATGATACTGCTTACCTCAACAGGTTGTATTACGATTTAGCTCAAACAAAAATTTCAAATGAGAGAAAGAAGGCTGAAAATAATATTGCGATTGCAAAGCTGGACTCGGTAAGAAATTCAAAAATAAAGCAGCTTACTTTCAGTCACGATTATTTAGAGAGAGAAAAAGCATTAAGTCGCCTATCCGATTCCAACAGCATCGTTAAAGTGACTACCTGGTTTTTAATTCTATTTTTTATTTTAGTAGACATTTTACCCGTAACCTGGAAAGGCTTAACCGGTAAAGGCCCTTATGATGAATACTTAAATGAAATTGAATTTAAAATAAAAAATGAAGTGAAGGAAAGCTTGATAGATTCCGAAACAAAATTGGAGATACATAAACGAAAGAGAGCACAAGATTTAATCAGTTAAACTGCAAACCTATTGGCATGAACATACATCAATATTGTATAATTTTATCGGTTAATAATCTGGAAAAACGACAAGGGGAACATACCCTGAGGTAGCCTTACGGTTAAGGAATCAAAATCAGCTACGATAATGATGGCGATCATTTCGCAGCCTTGCTAAACTAAATATTTTGCAGGATGAAAAAAAGTATATTTCTACTTTTGGGCATTTTGCTTTTTTTATCCTGTACCAATAAGTTGTATGTGGCCGGCACGGACTTTGAAAATAAATACATTCCTTTTATTATTGATAATAAGAGCAACAAGGAGGAAATTATTTTGAAGCTTGGTGAACCTTCCTGGGCATTCGAAAACGGCAGGATACTTACCTACCGTCTTTCCATAGACAGGAAGGGTAATGTAGTGCCGCTAAAAATTGGCAATTATAAAAATGATCCTAATTTCTCTTATACATACCCGGTAGTAACAAGATACTACAGCCTTGTATTGGTTTTTTCGGGTAATATACTTGAAAAACATAGTCTTGTGCTTAATAATCCTTAGCAATGAAATATGTAGTGACTATATTAATTCTGCTATTCTCCTCCTGCATTATTATTCCGCTTCCGGCACACAGAACAGAAGGAAGGGTTTTTATTAAACCTGAAATGATACAATTCATCCATATAGATAGCACACTCCGTGAAGAAGTATTGCTGAAACTAGGTGATCCTGATGGGGTAGCTTTACGGCAACAGGTATTTATTTACCAATGGACTGTTTCCAAAGGAATAGCAGGTATTGGCGGTGCGTATAGTGCCGCAGTTGCAGATATTACACAGAAGCAGTTTTTTCTGGTAAGCTTCAACCCCAACCATACTGTGCATAAGATGGAAATTTTTAATCATAATATTGATAAATCAAAAAAAAACTTGTACCAATTTGTGGTTGAATGGAACGATATGGCTTTTAAAAAAAATAATTAATACTTATTTTAGTCACTAGAATTAAAATGGCAATCAAAGACCGTTAGGCCATAGCCAGCGATATTTTCAAAAATGTGATTAATTTGATTGCCATTATTCTTATGATCTTTTCTGCAATAGTAAGAATCAAAAAAAATCACCATTCTGAACCGGTGATTTCTTGCTCAAAAGCTAATCCTGAAAATACCACCCGGCAATCATTTTTTTTATGCCTAAAAAAACATGGATTTTTTCGGCTAATTAATATTTTGATGTGCTGGAATACCTTCGGTTGAGTTTTGTGAGGCATTATAACAAGAATAGTATAATAAAGAAGGGGCAAATAAATGCCCCAATACTATTCCAGTCAGTCATGTTATTCCTATTAGGTTGCT
>DATCMY010000097.1:0-30118 GCA_036565505.1 Hanamia sp. | reverse complement strand
GATCAATACAATCAATTTGTAACCGCTTCAAACTTTGTTCTACACTTTTTAGAATATAATCTTTTCCCGGATTCCAGTCCCAGCCACTACCATCAGCCCGCCATTGATTTCCCGTTTTGGTTGCGATTATCACCTTATCTCTTTTCCCCTTCAACGCCTTACCCAGGCAGATTTCATTCAATCCTTTATCATACAAATCAGCAGTATCAAAATAATTAATGCCATTATCAATAGCCTCGTCTATCAAATTTTTTAAATCGGGTTGGTCCGGTTTTAAAGACATACAGCCAAAGCCAATTCTACTAATGATGAGGGTCGATTTACCAAGAATTTGATATTGCATTGTCTTTTTTATTTTTTGATTTCGATTACCAATGAATTTACAAAAACCCCATAGTTTCATCTGCTAAATCAGCGATATCCTGTTCCCGGCAAAGTTGGGTAATTGATCCGGGTTTATTCAAATGGAAAAAAGAAATGTAACCATTTTTTTAATTTGGCCCTGGAACCATTTTGTATTAATAGTAAAAACTACCAATTATAACTGCTCTCTATCATATAGCAACATGGGCCAAAACCGCTTTTAATAACTAATTAAAGCTTTACCAATTATTATGATAAATATCATGTTTTGAATTGAAGTACATCAGCTTTTAATTTCGGTTTTGAGTCTACTTTGCTGAAGTTTAATTAAATAGTCTATAGCCAGGGTTATAAACTTATTCTGTCAAAATTATCAGAAACATATGTTCGATATTACCAAACCCGTTGACCTCACTCTTCATGCAGAAGGTACCGGCCCCAAGCGATTCCGCCGCCCTGTATATGTTGATTTTATGCCTCCCTGCAACAGTGCCTGCCCCGCCGGGGAAAATATACAGGCATGGATGGCACATGCACAGGCCGGAAATTATTTTGAAGCATTTCAAACGCTTGTGGAGGATAATCCTTTTCCGGCAATCATGGGCCGTGTGTGTGTAAAACCTTGTGAAACGGGATGTAACCGCACTCACATTGATACTACAGTAAATATTCATGCTGTTGAAAGGTACATTGGCGATGAAGCCATTAATCAAAAATGGCCTATCAGATTCTCAACCGAACCAACAGGAAAAAAAATATTAATCATTGGTTCCGGGCCTTCCGGTTTATCAGCTGCTTATCATCTTGCCCGTATGGGGCATTCTGTAGAAATAGTTGAAGCAGGTGGCCACCCGGGCGGTTTGTTGTGGACAGGTGTTCCTGATTACCGTTTACCAAAAGTAATTCTCAATGCAGAAATTGACCGCATAGTAAGAATGGGCGTTAAGATCCGCCTGAATTATAAAGTACAGGATGTACAAATGGAAAAAGAAGCTGGCAATTTTGATGCGGTTTATCTCGCAATTGGAGCTCAATTAATTCACCAGGAAGAATTTGAGTATGATAATTCGGTATTCATAACTGATGCTTTTTCTTTTTTCAATGAGGTAAAATCTAATTCATCACCTTATATAAGAAAGAAAGTAGTGGTATATGGAGGCGGCAAACTGGCTTTATACCTTGCACGTATCATAAAACGTTTTGATTCAGAAGTATCTGTATATTTTCCGGGAGATAAAAAAATGATGCCTGCCTATGATTATGAAACAGAAGATGCCCTGGCAGAAGGTGTGGATGTACAACTTTTCAGGGGTATCAGCAAAGTCGAAAACCATAAGGTTATTCTGGAGAAGATGAAAGTAGAAAAAGGAAAGGCAGTTGGCACCAATGAATTTGAAACAAAAGAGGCGGACATACTAATCATAGCAAATCGCCAGGAAACCGATTCCGCTTTTTTACGTGCTGTTTATGGCATCGTTATCAATGATGATGGAACAGTGAATATTGATTCAGAACGAATGACAGGCAGTGAAGGAATTTTTGCCGGAGGCGATATGTTACCGGGAGAAAACAGGAGTTCGACCATTGCAATCGGGCAGGGTAAAAAAGCGGCACGGTATATCAATGGCTATTTAAAAAAACAATCTTATATAAAACCTGATAAGCATCCCACAGCCGGCTACCGCAAGCTGCATATGTGGTATAAAACAGATGCCCCGCAAAAAGAACAAAATAAACTTGCTCCCATCGAAGCGATAAAGAATTTTGATGAAGTGATCGCCGGATTATCTGAACCGGAAGCAAAATTTGAAGCGCAACGTTGCCTTAGCTGTGGCAACTGTTTTGAATGTGATGGATGCTTCGGCGCCTGCCCGGAAGATGCTATCATTAAATTAGGAAAGGGCAACCGATATAAATTCAACTATGATGCCTGCACGGGCTGTGCAGTATGCTACGAGCAATGTCCCTGCCATGCAATAGAAATGATTCCAGAACCTGTTAATTCAACAACTGATGTCAAGTAATAAAAAAATAATCTCAACAATAGATGGAAACGAAGCGGCAGCTTATGTGGCGTACCGGGTAAATGAAGTTTGTGCTATCTATCCTATTACACCATCATCCACCATGTCTGAACTGTGTGATGAATGGGCTACTAAAAGAATAAAAAATATTTGGGGTTCTGTACCTGAAGTGATGGAAATGCAAAGTGAGGCCGGCGCTGCAGGTACTGTACATGGCGCCTTGCAAACAGGTTCGCTTACCACCACCTTCACATCCTCCCAAGGATTGATGCTGATGTTGCCCAATATGTACAAAATTGCGGGGGAACTGACACCTGCTGTATTTCATGTGGCGGCCCGTTCATTAGCCGCACAGGGCCTTTCCATTTTTGGCGATCACCAGGATGTAATGGCGGCAAGAACAACTGGCTTTGCATTGTTAAGTTCAGCCAGTGTGCAGGAAGCGCATGATTTTGCACTGATAGCACAAGTAGCCACCCTGAAATCAAGAATACCAATTGTTCATTTTTTTGATGGTTTTCGTACTTCTCACGAAGTAAATAAACTGGAAATGTTGAGCAATGAAGAGATAAAATCAATGGTACCCGATGAATTAGTAATTGCGCACCGCGGCCGGGGATTAAATCCTGATCATCCCTTTATAAGGGGTACCGCGCAAAACCCTGATGTATATTTCCAGGGAAGGGAAACGGTAAATTCTTTTTATAATAATATGCCCGGCATAGTGGAAGAAGTGATGAATGATTTTTCAACAATGACCGGCAGAAAATATGAACTCTTTCAATACACTGGCGCTGCTGATGCAGAGCAGGTAATTATTATCATGGGATCCGGCGGTGAAACAGTTGTAGAAACAGTGGAGGCATTGAATGCCGCCGGAGAAAAAACCGGTGTTATACAAGTTCGCCTGTACAGGCCATTCTCACTTGATCATTTAATAAAAGCAATACCAACTTCTGTAAAATCTATTGCTATACTGGACCGCACCAAAGAATCAGGTGCAGCCGGTGAACCTATGTACCAGGATGTATTAGCAACATTGGTAGAAGCAATGCAACAGGGAAAACTGGATCATCTTCCCAAACTGATTGGTGGCCGTTATGGCCTTTCTTCCAAAGAGTTTACACCGGCCATGGTGAAAGCAGTTTTTGATGAATTAAAAAAAGACAAACCCAAAAATAATTTTACCATCGGCATCAATGATGATGTAACCTTCACCAGTTTAGAGTATGATCCATCTTATAAATTGGATGAATCAGAATGGAGACAAGGATTATTCTTTGGATTGGGTGCAGATGGAACTGTGGGCGCCAATAAAAATACGATTAAAATTATCGGAGAAAATACTGATTTATATGCCCAGGGATACTTTGTGTATGACTCAAAAAAATCCGGAGCAAGAACTGTATCGCATTTGCGGTTTGGACCAAAACCAATCAGGGCCCCCTACCTGATCACAAAAGCAGACTTCATTGCCTGCCACCAGTTCAACTTTATAGAAAAAGTGCAAATGCTGGAATTTGCAAAAGAAGGTGCTACCTTCTTAATAAACAGCCCTTATAATAAAGATGAAGTTTGGGATAAATTAACAGGACAGGCACAGAAAATTATCATTGACAGAAAATTAAAAGTGTTTGTGATAGATGCTACTACTGTGGCCAGGGAAACCGGCATGAGTGGCCGCATTAACACCATTATGCAGACCTGTTATTTTGCTTTGTCGGGTGTATTACCAAGGGAAGACGCCATTAAGCAAATTAAAAAAGCGATTGAAAAAACGTACTTTAAAAAAGGACAAAAAGTAATTGATCAGAATTTTAAAGCGGTAGATGCTACTCTGGCAAATATGTATGAAGTAAACTATCCGGCAACTACTTCAGCGGCTGATCATGATTTACTAACAGTTTCCAATAAAGCCCCTGAATTTGTAAAAAATGTTACAGCGGTTATGATGGCAGATCATGGTGATGAATTGCCGGTAAGTATGATGCCAATTGATGGCACTTATCCCAGTGGAACCACTCAGTGGGAGAAAAGAAATGTATCGGACCTGGTGCCTTTATGGGAACCTGATCTTTGTATTCAATGTGGCAATTGCGCCTATGTATGCCCTCATAGTGTGATAAGAGCGAAATTCTATCACAAAGATTATTTGAAAAATGCTCCACAGGATTTTAAATCTGCTCCTATCAATTCAAGAGGTTTTCCTGAAACACAATATTCATTACAGGTGTACCTGGAAGATTGTACCGGATGCAATTTATGTGTGGAAGTTTGCCCCGCAACTGATCCTGCAAACCGATCCCGCAAAGCCATTAACCTGGTAGATAAAGAGCCGATATTGAAAACAGAAAAAAAGAATATTGAATTCTTTGAAGACATAACCTGGAATGACCGTTCAAAAATTGATTTCTCTACAGTGCATGGCGCACAATTCCTTGAACCATTGTTTGAATTTTCCGGAGCCTGCGCCGGTTGTGGCGAAACACCCTACCTCAAATTGTTGTCACAATTATTTGGCGACAGGTTGTTGATAGCAAATGCAACAGGATGTTCCTCTATTTATGGTGGCAATCTTCCTACCACACCATGGTCTGTGAATAAAGAAGGCAGGGGCCCGGCTTGGTCCAACTCTTTGTTTGAAGACAATGCTGAATTTGGACTGGGCATGCGGATCACTGCAGATAAACAATTGAATATTGCAAAGCAATACTTATTGGAATTGAAAGGCGAATTGGGAGAAGAATTTGTAAATGAAATCTTAGATGCCAAACAGATTCTTGAATCTGAATTGGCAGAACAACAAAAAAGAGTACAGCTATTAAAAGAGAAATTAAAAACAATCACTTCGTCAGCAGCCATTCATTTGTTATCGGTGGCCGATCAGTTTGTACGTCGTAGTGTTTGGCTCGTTGGTGGCGATGGCTGGGCTTATGATATAGGCTATGGCGGACTTGACCATGCATTGGCAAGTGGAAGAAATATTAAAATACTGGTGCTTGATACAGAAGTATATTCAAATACAGGTGGGCAAATGTCGAAGTCAACACCAACAGCAGCCACAGCAAAATTTGCAGCCGGAGGTAAATCAGGCGGTAAAAAAGATTTGGCCATGCAGGCTATTTCTTATGGTAATGTTTATGTGGCAAGAGTTGCCTTTGGTGCCAATCCACAACAAACGTTATTGGCCATGCGTGAAGCGGAGGCCTATGATGGCCCAGCAATAATTTTGGCATATAGCCATTGCATTGCTCATGGATATGATTTGAAAAATGGTTTGGATCAGCAGCAGAAAGCTGTTGCAAGCGGCCACTGGCCTTTATTAAGGTATAATCCTGTATTAAGAAAGAAAAATCAAAATCCATTTGTGCTTGATTCAGCAAGACCAACTATTTCATTAAAAGATTATGCTTACAACGAATTGCGGTATAAGGTGCTGACCATTACCAATCCTGAATCGGCAGTAGAATTGATGAAACATGCCCAGGATTTGGTAAACCTGAAATGGAAAACTTACGAAGAACTGGCCACTAAAAAAGCAAGCGATTTTGTGCCGGTAGGCTAATAAAATAAGATTGATATGAGAAAGAGCCATAAATATATTTTGAGCAATTAATCCCGTTGCTAACCGGGAACACCTACCTGTCTTCGGACAGGCAGGTGTTTATTTTAAACAAAATATCATTTTTACAAAAACTAATAAAATATAAAAACATGAAAATACATTCAACGTACATGGGCCTTAAATTGGATTCACCAATTGTAGTATCTGCATGCACCTTATCTGAAAAAACAGATAATATCGTAAAGATGGAAGATAATGGCGCCGGGGCTGTCGTACTGTTTTCATTGTTCGAAGAACAGATACGAAAAGAAGAAGCCAGGCTAAAATTTGTTATGTCTAAAACCACTAATTCTTTTGCTGAAGCATTGGATTATTTTCCCGACCTGGAGGATTTTAATGTAGGTATTGATGAATACCTGGAGAACATCCGCAAAGCAAAAGACCGGGTTAAAATTCCCATCATAGGAAGTTTGAATGGCATTACCAATGAAGGTTGGATTGATTATTCAAAATTAATGGAACAGGCTGGCGCTGATGGAATAGAGGTGAATATATTCTTCATCCCCGGTGAAATACATATGTCCACTGCAGAAGTGGAACACCGCTATCTGAACATTATTGATAATATCAGGCAATCGGTAAAAATCCCTGTAGCTGTAAAACTAAATCCATATTTCAGCGCTATGGGAAATATGTCATTGCGGATGAAAAAGGCCGGAGCTGATGCGCTGGTTTTATTTAATCGTTTCTATCAACCGGATTTTGATATTAATGAACTCGTTATTAAGACGGATTTATATTACAGCGAATCCAGTGAGATCAGGCTACCATTATTATGGATTGCTTTATTATATGGCAAAATAAACCTGTCTCTGGCAGCAACTACAGGGGTGCAAAGTGCTGTTGAAGTAATAAAATACATTCTTGCCGGTGCTGATGTAGTGATGACCGCTTCGTCTTTGTATAAAAACGGTATCCCTTATCTTAAAACCATGAATAAGGAATTGCAGGACTGGATGTATATGATGGGCTTTGATGATATTGATTCATTTAAGGGCAACATGAGCCAGCAAAAAATTTCAGATCCTACAGCTTATCAAAGGGCCAATTATATTAAGATACTGGAAGGGGTAAAATAAGAATTGGATTGCTATTTATACCCAAACTAATGCAGGTGAGCATCTAAAACTTCCTTTCAAATTATACCGATTATACCAGCAAATAGTCCAATGCCTTTTTCTATCGGCATAATACCATCTAAGATTTCAACGTAGTCCTTTGGACTACTTATTAAATCAAGATGGTATTATAAATAGAGTTCGCAATTATTTTTAAAATAATGATGCCCGGAATTATTTTCATTCCGGGCATTATTTGTTATATGATCCTATCATTTCCGGGGAAATTCCAATGCCGCCTGGGCCGCTGCCAGTCTTGCTATAGGTACACGGAAGGGCGAACAACTTACGTAGTTCATTCCAATCCGGTGACAGAATTTTACACTTTCAGGATCGCCACCATGCTCGCCACAAATACCAACTTTCAATTTTGGCTTTGTATCACGACCTCTTTCCGTTCCAAATTTGATCAGTTCGCCAACTCCATCCTGGTCAATGGTTTGGAAAGGATCATCTTTCAATATTTTCTGATCCAGATAATTCGGGAGAAAACCGCCGATATCATCACGGCTAAAACCAAAACTCATCTGTGTAAGATCGTTGGTGCCAAAGCTAAAGAAATCCGCTACTGTTGCCATCTTTGCCGCTTTTAGTGCAGCTCTTGGTATTTCTATCATGGTGCCATAGAGGTAAGGAATTTTTTTCATTTTTGTTTTTTCACATACTTCTTTATAAACCCTGTCAACAATTTTCTTCTGATGAATCAATTCATTCACAGTACAGGTAACAGGTATCATTATTTCAGGAAAAGCTTTTTTGCCGGATTTAATCAATTCGGCAGTCGCTTCAAAAATGGCACGTACCTGCATCTCTGTTATTTCAGGATAACTGATTCCCAGCCTTACGCCGCGGTGGCCAAGCATTGGATTGTTTTCGTGCAATGCAAGCACCCTCCTTTTTAACAGGCTCATGCTAATGCCAAGTTCTTTACTTAACTGGTGCAATTTTTCTGAATCATGAGGAACAAATTCATGCAAAGGAGGGTCGAGTAAACGAATGGTTACCGGATGGCCCTTCATTATTTTCAAGGTATCTTTCACATCTCTCTTTACATATTTAAATAATTCATTCAGGGCAGTACGTCTTTCTTCTTCAGTTTTACTTACAATCATTTTGCGTAATAAAAATAAGGGCTGTTCACTTCCTTCACCATAAAACATATGTTCGGTGCGAAACAAACCAATTCCTTCTGCGCCGAATTTTAATCCTTGTGCAGCATCAGCAGGAGTTTCTGCATTGGCCCTTACGCCTATCACTTTTATTTTATCCACCAGCTTCATCAGGTCTTTGTACGATTGGTTTTTATCAAGGTCAATATCTGTTAAGGGAAGACTGCCTTCATAAGCAAGCCCTTTTGTACCGTTTAAACTGACCCAATCGCCTTCTTTAATGATAACACCATTCTTTGAATGAAATGTTTTGGTATCGGAATGGATTTCAATATCACCGCAACCTACAATGCAGCATTTACCCCAGCCCCTTGCTACCAATGCAGCATGTGATGTCATTCCACCTTTGGTGGTCAATATGGCTTGTGATTTATGCATTCCATCCACATCTTCGGGAGAAGTTTCTTCTCTTACTAAAATTACCTGCTCCCCTTTAGATGCCCATTCTACAGCATCATCGGAAGAGAAAACAACACGACCTCTTGCGCCACCAGGCCCGGCAGGCAATCCTTTTGCAATTGGTTTTGTTAGCAACTCTACCTTCGGATCCAGCATAGGAAGTAATAACTCTATCAATTGATTAGGCGCTACCCGTTTTATTGCTGTTTTGGCATCAATCATTTTTTCCTGGTACATCTCTGTTGCCATACGAACAGCAGCGATACCATTACGTTTCCCTACACGGCATTGCAGCATGAATAGTTTTCCTTTCTCAATGGTAAACTCTATATCCTGCATATCTTTATAATGCTTCTCCAGTCTTTTCTGGTAACTGAATAATTCTTTATAAAGTGATGGCATTAATTTCTCCAGCGTAATGAACTGTTTGCTCTGTGCATTTTTTGAATATTCGTTTACGGGTGCAGGTGTCCTGATTCCGGCCACTACATCTTCGCCTTGTGCATTAACGAGGTATTCACCATAAAATTTATTTTCTCCACTACCCGGGTTTCTTGTGAAAGCCACACCGGTACAACTATCATTACCCATATTACCAAATACCATTGCCTGAATATTAACCGCGGTTCCCCATTCATCCGGGATCTTTTCTATACGCCGGTATTCCACCGCTCTCTTTCCATTCCAACTGCTGAAGACCGCGCCAATGCCGCCCCAGAGTTGTTTCCAGGGATCATCCGGGAAATGGGAGCCTAAAACATCCTTTACCGTATTTTTATAATCTTTCACCAATTCTTTCAACTCAGCTACTGTAAGGTCAATGTCGCTGGCATAACCTTGCTGGCGTTTAATGTGCTCCAGTTTTTCATCAAGCAATTTGCGGATGCCTTTACCATTTTTCACTTCTATGCCATCGCCTTTTTCCATTACTACATCTGCATACATCATTATTAATCTCCTGTAAGCATCATAGGCAAAACGTTCATCACCACTTTGGGCAATCATACCTTTGATCGTATTTTCATTCAACCCCACATTCAATACCGTTTCCATCATGCCAGGCATGGAACGCCGGGCACCTGAACGAACAGATACCAGTAAAGGATTCTTTTCGTCACCAAATTTTTTGCCGGTGAGCTTTTCTATTTTAGCAAGTGCTTCTTCCACCTGTGCCTTTAGTGCTTTGGGATATGTTTTTTTATGGTCATAATAATAAGTGCATACCTCGGTGGTAACCGTAAAACCGGGAGGAACCGGTAAACGAAGTTTGGGATGACCTGCCATTTCTGCAAGGTTAGCACCTTTGCCTCCCAGCAGGTTTTTCATTGATTCATTGCCATCGGCTTTATTTCCCCCAAAGAAATAAACATGCTTTGATGATTTCATATTTTTTTTCATAAAATGATTATTTTTCTAAAGTACATAGTTAGTTTTTTTATCCAACAATTATGTAGGATGAAGATCAAATCAGTTACTGATTCTCATCAGTTTTTATAGAATAAAAAATTAGGGATTGCTAATAAATCTAACAGGGAGAAATATTAAACCGAAAAATATCCGGTTATATCATTTACTGATTTCTAATTGATAAAATACAGTACAAACTGATGAGACAAAAAACATTATTTTGATCAAAGTCTTCTACACTTCATCTAAATTGAAGGGCAGGGAACGAATACGTTTTTTCGTCAATTCAAAGATGGCATTTGTCATCGCGGGAGCCACTGTAGGTAATCCTGGTTCACCTGCTCCCTCCGGCCGGTCATTGCTTTCAATAACATAAACTTCAATCTCAGGGCTTTCTTCAATGCGCAGCATTTTATAGGTATTGAAATTTTGTTCAACCACTTTACCTTTATCAATGGTTAACCCGCTTTTATAAGTAGCTGTAAGCCCCATCACAATGCAGCCTTCTGTTTGCGCTTTTATAATATCAGGATTAACGGGAGTGCCACAGTCAATAGCGGTTATAATTTTTGTGGGAATTATCTTGCCCTGAAGTCTTTTCACTTCCACAACCATTGCCACAAAAGCGCCTGAGCGTTCAACAATCGCTACTCCTTTTCCGGTATCTTTTTCACGTGGATTATACCAATCAGATTTTTGGGCAACTTTCTGTAATACCTGTGTATATCTTTTATGATTCTTAAGAAGTGAAAGCCTGAAATCAAGTGGATCTTTTTTAGCTGCAATGGCAAGCTCATCAATAAACGATTCATGCGCAAAACAATTGGTAGAGTGATACACAGCGCGCCAATAAGAAACGGGAATATAAAATTTTCGTAACACGCCACTTATCTTAAAATTAGGAAAAGCATATTCTGTATTAATGCCGCCGGCAATTCCATCAGTGGGTTTGGGATTATTACCATTTTGATTGCGGATATCCTGGCAAATTACTTTATGTTCAAGCGAAACCAGGTTTCCATCGTTGTCTATAGCGCCCCTGCAAACATTAAGCGAGCATGCGCGGAATGGGCCCTGTGTAAGATCATCTTCCCTGGTCCAGATTACTTTTACCGGAGCGCCAATTTTTTTTGATAAGTCTGCTGCTTCTTCCGCAACATCGGTCAATGATCTCCTTCCAAAAGCGCCACCCATAAAAGTATAATTGATCTTCACATTTTCTTCGGGAATACCATATTTTCTTGATAAAAAATCTTTTACACCATTAGGATTTTGAGTTGACCCCCAGAACTCACATTTATCTTTCTCCATACTTACAATAGCATTCATCGGCTCCATGGGAGCATGCGTTTGATAAGGCGTTTCATAGGAGGCTTCTATTTTAATAGCAGCATCATTAAATGTTTTTTCAAAATCTCCTTTCTGCTGAAATACTTCCGCAGGTTGATGCGATGCATTTACATAGTCATCCTTTATCTTTTGTGTAGACCAGGTTTCCAGGTCACCATTATCCCATTTTACTTCAAGCATTTTTCTTCCCTGTACAGCGGCCCAGTAATTATCAGCAATCACAGCAACGCCTACACGTACTTGCCCGAAAACTTCCCGCTGGGTTTTTAATACATATTTTACTCCTTTCACCGCTTTAGCTTTTTCCTCATTAAAACTTATGAGCTTTCCAAGAATAACCGGTGATCGCTCAATAGAAGCATATAACATACCAGGCACTTCTATATCAATTCCGAATTTTGCTTCTCCATTTACTTTAGAAGGAATGTCTCTCCGTGGTAATGATTTGCCAATTATTGTAAAATCCTTTGGATCTTTCAATTTTGGATTTTCGGGTGCTTTCAATTTTCTTGCATCGGCTACCAAATCACCATAACTAATTTTAGCTCCTGTGTTTCGATTGATGACCATTGCATTTTCAGCATAACATTTTTCTACAGGTATATTCCATTTACCGGCAGCAGCAGTAATAAGCATTTCTTTTGCGGAAGCGCCCACTCTTCTCATCAGATCATAGTTACTTTGAATACTCCGGCTTCCTACCACCATTTGGTCACCATACTTTGAACGGTCTGCTGGTGACGGCATGATATTGATAGTTGCAATATCTACTTCAAGTTCTTCGGCAATAATCATGGGAATGGCTTCAAAAGTTCCCTGTCCCATTTCAGGGCGATGATTGAACAAGGTTATTTTTCCATTGCTGTCAATAAAAATATATGGGTTTAGTTCCGTTTCCGGGCCTTCATCTACTAAATCAAGATTTACAATTTTTGGATCTTGCCCAAATATAGATAGGTAGCCAAGTGCCAGGAAGGTTCCCGACATTGCTGAAATTTTTAAAAATTTTCTTCTTGGAATTTTAGATGAGACTTTCATAACAAATAATTTGAAATTACATTTAATGTATAGAAAGAATACGGAAGCATAAAATTAAACGAATCTTTGGAAAGAGCGTTTACCTTTTTATGTAACAACAATACCTCTTTTTCCGGGCTCAGGATCCGGTTTATAGCTCGTTTTATCACTTATTGAGCATTTTGTCTCCACTCATTTACAAACTAATTAATTCCCTGATATTATGCCTGGTAACGATTGGTAATTACCAGGACAGTTACGTATGTAAACGGGGTTCAATTGTTCCCGTTTATCAGAACCAGCAATAATTACTTTATAGAGAACCGTTTGGTAACCTTTTCTATATTATTTTTGGCGTGTTCAATTATGAATTTATCTCCTTTTTCAGTCAAAACGATTACATGAATTTCAAAGCATGGAAACCAACTATTACGATTGTTTAAAATCATTTCTGTTTTTCTGTCGGGACAAGGAGGATTATTTCATATAGAAAAGTGTTATTTAATTTTTTTGAAAAAATTATCAATTACACCATCGTGCAATTATTAATAAATAAAAATTATATCCGTTATCTAAAAATAAATCATACATGAAAAAAATACTTTTTTCAATCTTTTTTTTAAGCAATTTATTTGTCAGGGCTCAGGATAAAGCTGGGATTGCAGATCCGGTTGATTATGTCAATCCTTTAATGGGAACAGATTCAAAACCCAGCCTTTCTAATGGTAACACATTTCCCGCAATAGGGCTTCCCTGGGGAATGAACCTTTGGACTCCCCAAACTGGCAGAATGGGTGATGGATGGGCTTATCAATATACCGCAAACAAAATAAACGGCTTTAAGCAAACACATCAACCATCACCATGGATGAACGATTATGGCGCTTTTGCCATTATGCCAATTACCGGGAAAGTCCGGTTTAATGAACAGGACAGGGCTAGCTGGTTTTCTCATAAAGCAGAAATTGCCAAACCTTATTACTACAAAGTTTTCCTGGCCGATGATGATGTAACCACTGAGATTGCCCCCACAGAACGTGCCGCCAGTTTCCGGTTTACTTTTCCAAAAGCCGATACATCTTCTGTAATCATTGATGCATTGGATAGAGGTTCTTATATAAAAATTATTCCAGCGGAAAATAAAATTATTGGATATACAACACGTAACAGTGGCGGTGTAGCTAAAAATTTTAAAAATTATTTCGTAATTGTTTTTGACAAGCATTTTGACTATACCTATACATTTCTTGATAGCGTTATTACAAAAAGTATTGAGCAAAAGAGCAATCACGTAGGCGCTATTATTGGTTTTACCAATACACATAAGGGAGAAATTATTCACGCTAACGTTGCTTCCTCTTATATTAGTTTTGAACAAGCGGAAATTAATTTAAAAGAAATTGGCAACCATAATTTCGAGACTGTAAAAGACGAGGCGAAAGAGACATGGAACAAAGTTTTGGGAAAAGTAAAAGTTTCGGGTGGATCAGTTGATCAAATGCGTACTTTTTATTCCTGTTTATACCGTATGGTATTTTTTCCTTTAAAGTTTTATGAAAAAAATGCCGACGGAAAAATCATTCATTATAGTCCTTATACCGGTGAAGTGAAGGATGGCTATATGTTTGGTGGCACAGGCTTTTGGGACACATTCCGGGCATTATATCCTTTTCTCAATTTGGTATATCCTTCTGTTGTGAAAGAAATGCAGAAAGGCCTGGTGAATGATTATAAAGAAGGGGGTTGGCTTCCGGAATGGTCTGCCCCGGGTTACAGAAATGTAATGGTTGGAAACAATTCCGCCTCTATTGTTGCAGAAGCTTATCTAAAAGGAGGTCGTGGCTACGATATTAATACATTATATGAAGCATTAAAACACGGTGCAAATAACGAAGGGCCGCAAGGTACAGGCCGCACCGGTGTAAAATTTTATAACGAGTTGGGATATGTTCCTTATAATGTAGGGATTAATGAAAATGCAGCACGTACGCTGGAATATGCGTATGATGATTATTGTATTTACCAATTAGGTAAGGCATTAGGTAAGCCTGAATCAGAAATTAGTATTTACAAACAACATGCAATGAACTATAAAAACCTGTTTGATACATCTCATCTTTTGATGCGTGGTAAAAATAAAGATGGCAGTTTTCAATCGCCCTTTAATCCTTTCAAATGGGGCGATGCATTTACGGAAGGTAATAGCTGGCATTACAGCTGGTCTGTATTCCAGGATGTCGCCGGATTGGTAAAGCTAATGGGCGGCAAGAAAAATTTTGTACAAATGCTGGATTCAGTGTTTGTTATGCCTCCTGTATTTGACGATAGTTATTATGGTGGTGTCATCCATGAAATACGGGAAATGCAAATTGCTGATATGGGCCAGTACGCACATGGCAACCAGCCCATACAACACATGATCTACCTGTATGACTATGCAGGCGAGCCATGGAAAACGCAATACTGGGCACGAGAAACAATGAACAAATTATATAAAGCAACACCTGATGGTTATTGTGGTGACGAAGATAATGGGCAGACTTCTGCATGGTATGTATTTTCAGCATTAGGCTTTTACCCGGTAACGCCTGCCAGCGTACAATATGCCTCGGGAGCGCCTTTGTTTAAGCATGCCGAAATCGATTTTGAAAATGGGAATAAATTATTTATTAATGCGCCAGGTAATACTAGTGATACCCGCTATATCCAATCAGTTACTTTTAACGGGAAAGGTTATACGAATAATTATTATAATCATTTTGATTTGCAAAATGGAGGGATTATAAATATTCAGATGTCAGCTCTTCCTAATAAACAGAGGGGTACAGAAGAAAAAGATTTCCCATTTTCTATTTCAAATAAATAATAAAGTGTAATGCATAAAAATTTGATAAAAGCTTTCATAAGCATAGTACTGACATTTATAACAATTGCGGGTATAGCTCAAAGCGATTGGAACAATACTTCTTCAGCAACTGATGTATCAAGAGACACATTGTCAAAAAAAGGATACACGCTTGTGTTCATCAATAAAGACAGTTCTTTTGATAAAGTAGTTCAACAGAATATGATCAATACTTTCTTTACAGTGTACCCTGAAGAAGTAAAAACATTCAACCATCATTCTTTAAAGAATATAACAATTATCATTGATCCTGGTTATAAAGGTGTGGCTGCAACTGACAATGGCATTGTTAGGGTAAGCCCTGAATGGATGCACAAACATCCACAGGACATTGATGTAATTACACACGAAGTAATGCACATCGTACAGGCTTACCCTCATGAAGTCGGTCCTGGCTGGATTACAGAAGGTATAGCCGATTATGTGCGCTATAAATTTGGTGTGAATAATGCGAAAGGCGGATGGAAACTTCCTGAATATAACAGCAGGCAAAGCTATACAAACGCATACCGGGTTACTGCAAGATTTTTTGTTTGGGTAGAAAAAAATTACAGAAAGAACTTTGTGAAGAAATTAGATGCAGCTATGCGCAACAAAGAATATACAGACAGATTCTGGAAAAAGGAAACCGATAAAACAGTAGACGAATTATGGAATGCTTATGCCGCAAATCCTGTTATATAAATTCAATCCGTTATTTTTATTTTAGTTAGTTAATCACTTTTATCATCAATGATACCTCCAATGAATAAAATTTTTTTATCAGTAACAATATTATTTTTCTTTGTTTCAGCTAAGGCGCAACAGATAGAAAAAATAAGTTCGTATGTACATCCTATCATTGGTACGCAACGTATGGGTCATACATATCCGGGTGCAACAGTTCCATTCGGGATGGTGCAATTAAGCCCTGATACAGATACGATTCCGTATGAAATAGATGGTCATTATAATCCTGATGTTTATAAATATTGTGCAGGTTATCAATATGATGATAAAACCATTGTAGGCTTTAGCCACACGCACTTTAGTGGTACCGGTCATTCTGATTTGGGAGATTTTTTAATCATGCCAACTGTTGGTCAGCTAAAATTAAATCCAGGTACTGCCAATGATCCGCAAAGTGGTTTTCGTTCTTCTTACTCGCATAGCACTGAAGTAGCCGAAGCTGATTATTATAAAGTAAAACTTAACGATTATAATATCATTGCGGAGCTTACAACTACTGCACGTGTTGGCTTTCATCAATATACTTTTCCAAAGTCGGATAGTGCTCATATTATTCTTGACTTAATGAGTGGTATCTATAATTATCCTGATAAAAATGTATGGACATTTATCCGTGTTGAAAATGATTCACTGGTTACAGGCTATCGCCAAACAACCGGGTGGGGGCGTACACGCACTTTATATTTTGCTATGCAGTTTTCAAAACCATTTTATGAATATGGTGATAAGAATTTTTCTAAACGTGAAGTATATCATGGTTTCTGGGGCAAGTTCGATCAGTCAAAAAACTTCCCTGAACTTGCCGGAAAACAATTGCGCATGTATTTTAATTTTAAAACAAATGAAGGCGAAAAGATAAAAATAAAATTTGCATTATCCCCAGTTAGTACGCAAGGCGCATTGAACAACATGCATGTGGAAACTCCCGGGTGGAATTTTGATCAGATAAAACAACAAGGGCAAAATCTTTGGGATAAAGAATTGAATAAAATTGTGATTGATGCCAGTGAAGACGATAAAGTAAATTTTTATACCGCAATGTATCATGCATTTATCAATCCAACTATTTATATGGATGAGGATCATAATTATAAAGGATTAGATCAGAATGTTCATGTAGCAAATGGATTTACTAATTACACTACTTTTTCACTTTGGGATACCTACCGTGCATTGCATCCCTTGTTCAACATCATTCAGCCCAAACGCAATGGTGATATGATACAATCTATGCTGGCGCATTACGACCAAAGCACTTTGCATATGCTTCCTGTTTGGTCTAACTCAGCTAATGAAAACTGGTGTATGTCGGGCTATCATTCTGTTGCTGTTATTGCTGATGCTGTAGTGAAAGGCAATACAACTTTTGACGCCAACAAAGCGTTGGATGCATGCATAAACACTGCAACACACAGAAGCTATGATGGAATAGGTGCATTTATGGATAAGGGTTATATACCGGTTGATAAGAACGGAACTGGCGCTTCCACAACGTTGGAATATGCTTATGACGATTGGGCAATTGCACAAATGGCAAAAAAACTAAACAGAATGGATGTTTATAACGAGTTTATAAAGCGTTCAACAAATTATAAAAATGTTTTCGACTCATCTGTTGGCTTTATGCGTGGCCGTTTGAGTGACGGGAGTTTTAAAAAGAATTTTGATCCGTTAAGTACATCAGGGCAGGGATTTATTGAAGGCAATTCATGGAACTACACGTTGTTTGTTCCGCAGGATCCTTCCTCATTAATTCAGTTAATGGGTGGCAAGAAAAAATTTACCCATTACCTTGACACTTTATTTACCATGCATTTGCCTGATATATTTTTTGAAGAAACAGAAGATATAACAAGAGATGGAATTATCGGCGGATATGTACATGGCAATGAGCCCTCGCACCATGTAGCTTATCTCTATAACTGGACAGATGAACCATGGAAAACACAACAGACCGTTAGGATGATCCTGGGAAATCAATACCATACCGGCCCTGCCGGATTGGGCGGTAATGACGATACAGGCCAGATGAGTGCATGGTACATTTTTAGTGCGATGGGGTTTTACCCTGTAGCACCGGGTTCTGATACGTACCAGATTGGAAGTCCGTCAGTAAATGCAGCCACGCTTCATTTAGAGAATGGCAATACATTTTCTATTGAAACAAAAAATCAAAGTGACAAGAATGTTTATGTAAAAAAAATTGAATTGAATGGAAAGCCTTTGAACAGGTTGTATATTACTCAAAGTGAAATAATGAATGGTGGCACAATGATTTTTTATATGTCATCCAAACATGCTAAGTAGATCATTAACCTAATAAAATCCTGAATGAAACTTGCAAAAATTTCGATGCTGCCGGCTGTTCTTTTATTTAATACCAATATAAATAAATAATTAGTCCAGTATTAGTGTATTGGATTTTTTTGTTTATTTATAATTAGTATTCAATGGCACAAGTACGCCATGCACAAAGCCAGGCTGCATACTTGCGCCAATGCGAGAGAATAGTAAACTTTCATTCAATAAATGATTTTTAAAACATTAATCTTAATTTCAGCATCTGATAATTTTTAGTTTAATGATCAACAGCATAGACATCTCAAAAATTGTAAAACGACTCGAACTAATTAAAAGCCTTATTGTTCTTGAGGAAGAAGAAGATATTGCGGAGCAGGTAACCAAATTACAACAACTGCAAACAAACGAAGAAATAAAAGAAATTATATCTCACTTAAAGAAAAGGTCTTACGGAAAAGCCATTACCCACATTGAAGAATTTATTAATTCTCATCACCAGGTAGCATTTTATATTGATCCTGAAATTGAAGGATTAAAATTGGAAGCAAAATCATTAGAGGCAGAATTGAATAAGCTGTCGAATGAAAAGGCAGACCTGGAAAAATTAATTCACGAGTTTGGAGTAAGGCATAATAAGGAACTGGGAGAGTTGATTCTAAAAATTCTGCGTTTCAGAAAGAACACGGCAAAGGGAACACCAAAAGAAACGGAAGCAGAAGAAAATTATAAAAGTTATAGCCAGGAATTTGAGATAAGCAAAAACGAAAAAATTGCTGAACTTTCGGAAGAAGAACTGATTGAAATAAAGAAGAAATACCGGAAGGCCAGCAAACTTTGTCATCCTGATGTGGTGAGTGAAGATCAAAAAGAACTTGCTGATAAATTATTTGCTGAATTAAATGCTGCTTATGAAAGAAATGATCTGGAAAAAGTAAAGGAGATTTTAGAAAACCTGGAGAAAGGAAACTTCTTTGTAAATAAATCTGATGCTATCAATGAAAAACAATTGATGAAGACTGAAATTGAAAAATTAAGAATTCGAATACGGGAATTACAGCAGCAGGTGCATTCTATTAAGGAAAGTGATGCTTATAAAACTATTTGCAGCATTACAGATTGGGATATATATTTTAAAGAAACTAAAGAAAAATTAGAGAACCAAGCAAAAGAACTGGCAAGTGGAGAATAATGAAATAATAAAATATGAAGGTGGATTAATTAAACGGGTGAGTAATGCGATAAGTGTTACTAATAAATTATTAGCTTTAGCAGAACCTCAATTAATCCCATACAGAAAAAAAGATAAATGGGGATTTTGTACACCTGATAAAAAAATTGTGATTGATTGTGTGTATGATAACGCTAGTACATTTTCTGAAGGAATGGCCAATGTGAAATTAAATGGAAAACATGGATTTATTAATAAACAAGGAGAACTAATAATTGATTGCATTTATGACTTTGCTATAGCTTTTTCGGAAAAGATGGCTAATGTTGAACTAAATGGGAAATGTGGATTTATAGACTATAAAGGAAAGTTAGTAATCGATTGTATTTACGATCAGCGGTTTACGTCTTTTTTAGGAGGCTTAGCTTTAGTTAGTATAAATGGGAACACACAATTTATTAATAAATTCGGTGAGATTGCTATTGAAAATAAAGATATTTCAAATGTGTTTTCTGATGGTTTGGCCTTAATTCAACTAAATAACAAATATGGATTTGTAAACAAAGAAAATAAGATAATTATTGATTGTTTATTTGATCAGGCCTCTTCCTTTTCAGAAGGATTAGCTATGGTAAGAATAAATCAGAAAGCTGGTTTTATCAATAAAGTTGGTAAATTAGTTATTGATTGTGTTTTCGATCGAGCAATGTCTTTTTCAGAAGGTTTGGCTGCTATTAAATATGAGCAAAAAGGACTTTGGGGTTATATTGATAAAAGTGGAAAACTAATTATAGACTGCATTTATGATTTAGTTCCTAGGTCGTTTTCGTCTAATATTGCTCGGGTTAAAATAAATAGTAAACCGGGATATATTAATAAAGAAGGTATACAATATTGGGAAGATTAAAAATTAATCTAATTATATTACCATCGATAAACCTTACACTAGAATAGGAGTTTCCCCTATTGATTGAATTGGAGAAGAACTTACAATTTATTATAACACTTCTAATGAAAAAAATAATAAAAAGATGGCTTTATCTTAATAAGAAGACAATATTATATTGCATTGCCTTAATTGTTTTGCTCTGTATTTTAATACTATGGGTTTATAATTTACTGGCAGAAAATAATATTAATTGTCTCTCATCTTTAAATTCGATCTTTCAAATATGTTTTAATATTATTTATTTAATAATCGCAGGTTTTGTAGCATTCATTGCCTATAACCAGCTTAAGAAAACTAGAGAGGCAACAAACATCCAAAGCCTACATACAACTCTAAATAGATACAATGGCTCTGAAATGCAAGAAAAAAGGATGAGGCTTGCAAATTATATTTTGATGGAAGAAGGTTCTTTCAAAGATAAAATGAAACACCATAGAATAAATATTTCAAAGTTTACTGCACTAGAAAATGATGAGTTAACTGAACATGATAAAATTGCAATTGCTGAATTGAAAAATAAAATTGAGGCTGTTATTTCCGAATTTGAAATAATAGGCCATTTTAAAAAAAGAGGAATATATGGCCTGAATGATATTCATGAATTTTTTAGTTATGAATTACAACGCTACTGGCTACTTGTTAATGAACTTGGGTATATTTCATATCGTAGAAAAGATGAAAAGGATTTTTATACACAATTTGAAAAATTATTCGAGAATAGTATTGGTTTTGAAATAATCGGATACGAGTGTCAAATTAATTAATCAAAGTATGAGGCAAATGAATTAATTGAAAAGAAAAGAGGAAGTTTGGAAATGTTTGTTTACGAAGAGAGCCTACTGTTAATTAGTAAAAAAGAAACACAATGACACAACTCATCAAAATAATCCTTTCCATTCTCTTCATCCTCTGTCTATTCAATATGTCTTACGGCTATTTTCAAGCTGTTCGTTTTGTTGGTATGTTAGGTTTTGCCTTATTAGCTTATTACGATTATCAAAAAAATCAAACGGTCAATTCCGGAGTAATTATCTATATCGCATTGGCATTATTATTTCAACCTTTTTTAAAAGTGGTGTTGGGCAGAACTATTTGGAATGTGGCAGATGTTGTGATATCAATTGGATTAATTTGTTCATGTTTTATAAAAAGAAATGAAAGTGTTGAACTTGCGAACTCAGACAAAGAGAAGAATATTTAAATGTGCATAGGCACAATAGGTTGGTAGTAGAAAGATTGAAAATAGTTTTATGCGTTCAGTGGGTACGTTTGGTGAAATAAGTAGACAAATAATTTTTCTAATGAATAAAAAGGATAATAAGTATATAATGCCAAATATAAATGAGAAATCTGTTTATGAGGGTTTGTTTAAAATTTTTGAGCAAGAGTTTTTAGAGATTACTCATTACGTTGCAATTATTGACAAGAATCTTAGTACTTATTCTAATAAGATACATGAACTTCATTTAAGAGTATGCAGTGAAGTTGAAAATGTCATAAAACTTGTAATTCATAAATATTTCGTTGAAGAGGAAAATATTAAAAGTATTTGGGAAAATAAAAAATCTTCTTACTTAAAAAAAGGCGATAATGATTATACAGATGACTATGAAATACTAAAAAATAAATTAAATAGTAAGGGTAAAAACGAATTAGACAAGCATCTTTTTGGTTTTCCTGACTTTGCATTTTATTATGAACTTGCTTGTGAAAAATTCAATTTGCATTTGAAGTTTGTTTATTTTAATGTAAGTATATCCGGCAGTTTTTCTTTAAAACATTTTCAACCATTTTTTGGAAAACAAGAAATACCGGTTTGGTGGACAAATTATAATGGTATCAAACATAAAAAGATAGAAAATTATGATGAATGTATCCTTAAAGATTTAATTCATTCTTTCGGCACTTTGTATATTCTAATGAATTATCTTTCTGAGTATGAAAAAGGAAATGTACCAAGACCTGATGAAAATTATTTTCAAAAATATCCAAAAGGAGATTTTATGGGCTGTGATTTTTGGGGATTTGAATCAAATATTTTTACTCCTTCCTATAGCTTTGGATCGCCATTTTTCCCAAGACTAATTAAGAAAATGATTATGTCTGAGAAGGAGTATAATGAGCAAAAATCAATTATTGAGTTAGCAAATACGCAGCCACAAGAAAAGCGCTTAAAAGATAATACTGATTCAAGTAATAAATTGTTTGAATATCCTTACAGCATATTTTTTACATATTTTGACTATAAGCAATATTATGATGGAAACTTATTGTTAGATGGAACCAGAAATGTTTATAGAAGATTGACACGGTTTTGCAAATTTATTAATTGACGATTAAAGCATTTGCTCTTATCCCGCTTATGGCACAGGATGTCGGTCAGGTCTTGTGCGTTAGCAATTCTTGTGCCTTGTAAAAGAAAGTTGATTGTAAAAGAACCCAACCGTTATGCTATAAAAAGTGTAGCGATTTCATTTATAAGCAAGAAACTTCATCATGACTAACGGATTCTTTCTGACCATACTTGAATTAAGCAGTTACTAATTTTTGCCGTTAGCACTTCTCGTCTTGCGGAGCTTTTGTCTTGCAATTTTTTCTTTGTCCGCTTTAATAAATTCACTGATAGCCTTTTTTTCTTTGCCTGTTAAAGGCTTGCCGTTAATTATAAAGTCAACGCCGTCCGGTTCTTTAATGTGTCCCATTTTATATGCTTTTAAAATATTTGACTGTTATGCATTACTTCGACGTCAGTAAACCTTTTTTCTTAGCAATGGTTCTGCAACTTTTAAGTTTAGCCATTTTTTCTTTGTATTCCCGAATGTGCTGACTAATAGCTTCCCTTTCTTTTTTGTCAACGGTCTTGGGTCAACATAGAAGTCAACGTTTAAAGGTTCTTTAATAAGTCCCATAATTTTTTACTTAAAGTATTTTTAATTGCCTTCTTTACTCCAATCATAATAGGGGACCTCATCATGACTAACGGATTCCTTTTGCTCCCAATAAGCAAGGGTAACAACATGTCTATCCGGTGTATGTAACAATCTTCCAAAAATGGCGTTGATGGGATTGAATGTATAATCGGTTACGCCTATAGTAAATGTTTCAGGTGCCGGCGGCGGCGGCGGTGCAGGAATTACCGTTCCATCTTCTGCTTTAACAACCGGAACTGGCGTGGCTTTTGGCGGGGGTGACGGAATCACTATCACTGTAAAACCATTATATTCTAATAGTTTTTTTAAGAAGGCAACTCTGCCAGGTGATACTTCCTTTTCCACAATGCCACACTTCACACCATCCAGTTCTTCAAATAAGTGATTTTTATTTATTGCCATTTTTTAAAATTATTTTAAATGTTGAATGATGCATGTTGAATGAAAACCCTTTGCCCATAAATTTATAATTCAACATTTAGCATTTAACATAGTTAACCTAATGATTGTATATAATCGTAAATCCAACTCAGCATTCCGGCCAATATGATACCTGCAGAACAAATGATCAATGCAAATTTTGTTGAAGGTGGAATATTTATTTTTTCGATAGGTTGTTCATTTTTATCCATAAATATGGATCGTATTACCCTTAAATAATAATACAATGAAACAATCATATTTAAGGCGGCAATGAGGATGAATCCATAATTGGCCTTAGAGGCACCTGCAGTTAATAAAAATAATTTACCAAAGAAACCTGCAGTGGGCGGAATACCTGCCAGCGAGAATAATGCCAGTGCTATTACCCAGCTTAACAATGGATTTGTTTGATACAAACCTTTATACTCGTCAATTTTTTCTTTACCTGTTTGTGATGAAATGGCTGCTGCCACACCAAAAGCGGCAAGATTAGAAATTATATAGATCAAAATAAAATAGACAACCGAAGATATTCCTTCCGGCGAATTACTGCTGATGCCCACCAAAATAAAACCAACTTGCGCTATGGAAGAAAAGGCAAGGAAGCGTTTGATATTTTGTTGCCGCAAGGCAAACAGATTCCCAATGATCATGGTGATAATGGATAAAAGCATTATCATATTATACCAAACTTCATGCATTGGTTGGAATACTTTGTACAGAACTGAAATAAAAACAAATGCAATGGCACCCTTGGAAATTACAGACAGAAAAGAAGTTACCGCTATCGGAGCACCTTCATACACATCTGCTGTCCACAAATGAAAAGGAACGATTGACAACTTGAAAGCGAATGCGGTAATAAAAAATACAAATGCCAATATCTGCAATGCGCTTCCATCAAGCAGTGCAGGCAATTCTGCAAAATTGATGGTGCCGGTAGCGCCATACAGCAAGGAAATACCAAACAATAAAATACCTGATGAGAAAGCAGATGACAGGATCATTTTCATGGCTGCTTCGGAAGAGATTTTTTTCTCGAGATCAAAATTGGCCATAGCAGCCAGGGGAATGGTCGCCAGTTCCAATGATAAAAAGAATATTAAAAAATTACCGCTTGAGATCAGGAAATCCAAACCCAGCAAAGCAGATAACATCAATATAAAAAACTCCGGCAAATGTTGGGTCTTC
This sequence comes from Hanamia sp., assembly GCA_036565505.1. Classification (GTDB taxonomy): domain Bacteria; phylum Bacteroidota; class Bacteroidia; order Chitinophagales; family Chitinophagaceae; genus Ginsengibacter. The sequence continues at coordinate 5,050 of DATCMY010000097.1, read as the reverse complement.
TTAAACCAACCCGCAAATAATAAAGAGATCAGGTAAACTCCCAGGTTCAAAATGCATTTCTGAAAGGCAATCAAAGCATTGGTATGATACATGCTATCAAACAAGTTGCCTTCCGCATTGAAAAAAAATCCAGCAATGAAATTCAACAATAATAAGTTCTGAATGATTAACAATAACAATCCATTCTTCATTCCACTGCCTAGTTTAATAAACAGCAGCAGGAAGATGATAAATGTTATCACCAGTTCAGATTTCATCAATGTTAAAAATTCATTCATTCCATTCTTTATTTTAGTGTATCAATGATACTTTCTGCATAATTATTTCTGCGCCCGGGCCTATTAAATCATTGAGCCAAAAAGGTGCAACACCAATGGCTATAATTCCTGCTATTAAAATAATGGCAGCTAATTTTTCATTCCATTTGGCATCCGTTAAATTAGAATAGCTTTCCTTAATTGGCCCCATGGCAGTTTTGCTGATAGCCCGTAAAATATAAACTGCTGTAACTACAATACTCATAACCGCCAAAATAGTGGCGATACGATGAAAATAATCCGGATGTTCCCACGCTCCCATGAACACCGTCATTTCAGCCACAAAACCACTGAGGCCAGGCAATCCAAGCGAACACAATCCTACGATAAATAATACCGATGTAATAAAGGGCATTACTTTTAGCAGTCCGCCCATTTCATTTACCTGGCGGGTATGTGTACGTTCGTAAATCATTCCTATCACAGCAAAGAAAAGGGCTGTCATCAAACCATGACTTACCATTTGTATTACCGCGCCAGTCATTGCAGTCTTAGTTAACATGCCAATTCCAAATAAAACAAAACCAACATGGCTAACTGATGAATAAGCATTCATATATTTCAGATCCTTTTGCATCATGGTAGCAAAGGCTCCATAAATAATAGCGATGGTAGAGAGTACAATTATAATATCTGCGTATTGCTTAGCTCCTTCTGGCATAAGGTAAGTGGCTACACGCAAACAACCATAGCCACCCAACTTCATAGATATACCTGCCAAAAACATAGAACCCGCTGTAGGAGCAGATGAATGCCCATCGGGTACCCATGTATGAAAAGGGAATAATGCAGTGAATACACCAAAACCCACAAACAATAAAGGGAAACAAATCAATTGTATATGAACGGGGATATTCAATTGGGATAATTTCATTAAATCAAAAGTCCTTTCCGGGCCACTGAAATAAAGACCGAGCAATCCCACCAATACCAATGCAGAGCCACCCATTAACATCAACGCAAGTTTATTGGCAGCATATTCTTTCTTGCCACTTCCCCAAATACCTATTAATAAATATTTTGGAATAACAGCGATTTCTAAAAAGAAAAAGAGAATGAAAAGATCCAGCGAAAGAAAAAAACCATAAGCGCCAAAGCTTAGTAAGATGAGCAGGAAATAAAATTCCTTTGTCATCTTTTCAATATTCCAGGATACCAGAACGCCTGCGATTACAACAAATGCCGTTAATAAAACCATAGCTACGGATAAGCCATCTACCCCCAAATGAAAACCGATATGCCATGAAGGAAACCATTCATATTGCTGTTGAAATAAAAATTGGGCATTATCGCCGGATGCAACTTCGTTTCTATAAGCGAAAAGCAAAACCAATGCTAATGCGAGTTGAACGGTGGCGCCAGCCAGGGCAATCCACTTTACCTGTTGTTTATTACGCATCAATAACACAGCAACAGCGGTGATTAATGGAACCAATATGAGTAACGTTAAATTCATTTTAATTACAGATTGTTAATTCATCTTTTTTTATTGCTCGTTTTTTTAATTCATCACGCACTGCGTGATGAATTGGAAAAGAAAGATAAAACAATCGCATATAGCGAATATTTGATGAGGTAAACCCTTTTCCAAAATCTTTTGTTAGTTTCTTTGAAAGTTCCTGAATTAACTTTTCACCGTATTGTGCCCTTTTCTTTCCCTTAAGTTCCTCATCAGCTATACGCTCCCCAATTTTCCAATAAGCTACCACCATCGAAAAGTTAACTGAGCGAATTGCAGTTGCCCTGGCATTTTCCAGTATCAGTTTTACATCATTATATATCGTAGCTTTTATTTCAGCCATTTTTAAAATAGTTATTTTTTTATTTCCACCAATAAATAAACAGCACTGCCATCGTTATGGCAGCCACTAAAAAATAAGCAGCATATTGCTGTACTTTACCCGATTGCATACCTTTTATTTTTTTTGAAATCATTTGAGTGGTATTGCCTGTGGCATTGATCATCCCATCTACTACATTTTTATCAAACCAGGCTGCGGGCCTGCCTACCAAATTGAACAATACTTTTTTGGTGATGAATAAATACATTTCGTCAAAATAAAATTTATGATAAGCCGCTTTGTATAATCCATTTAACGATGCTGCAATTTTATCAGGTTTATTATTTTGTTTTTTATACAACCACATGGCTGTAAAAATTCCTATCAGCCCAAGCATAACGGGAGCAATAGAAAACTTTAAATGAAATGTACTTTCAAAGGCTTTTCCATCGGAGCTAACAAAATTTCCAAAAGGAATAAACCCCGCTGCAGCTGCGCCAACGGCTAATAAAACCAGTGGCAGCATCATTGCAAAACCCCCTTCACCATGATGTTCGCCATGAGGATGATGTTCTTTGTTCCAAAATATACTGAAGTATAAACGGAACATATAAAAAGCGGTGAGGCCTGAAGTAAATAAGGCAACCCAATAAATAGTTGTGTTTTGCTGCCAGGCTGCCAATAATATTTCTTCTTTACTAAAAAACCCTGCAAAGGGCGGTATGCCTGCAATTGCCAAACAGGCAATTAAAAAAGTGACATGTGTAATCGGTAAATATTTTCTTAAACCTCCCATGTCATTCATTTCATTACTATGAATAAAATGAATGATTGCCCCTGCTCCTAAAAACAACAAGGCTTTGAACATAGCATGCGTAAATAAATGAAACATAGAAGCGGTATAACCCAATCCATCTTCTCCGCCATATTTGGATACACCCAAAGCAAACATCATATAACCGATCTGCGACATAGTGGAAAATGCCAATACTCTTTTAATATCTGTTTGTGTGCAGGCAATGATTGCTGCAATCAATGCGGAGATGGCTCCTACATAAGCTACCAATTGTAGTGCTTCCGGAGCCGATAATGCAAAAATGGGGAATAATCTTGCCACTAAAAAAACGCCGGCCACCACCATTGTTGCGGCATGTATCAATGCCGATACAGGAGTAGGACCCTCCATCGCATCGGGTAACCAAATGTGCAAAGGGAACATGGCACTTTTTCCGGCAGCACCCATAAAAACCAATACCATAGCCCATGTTAAAGCAGAGATGCCCATGAATGACGAAGAAAGAGCAGTTTGTAATTCTGCTGATCCAGGTGATGTTAATCTTTGAATAAGTGTATTGAAATCTAATGTTCCTGAATAAAATGCAAGCATAAGGATGCCAATTAAAAATCCCATATCTGCAAACCTTGTTACAATAAATGCTTTTTTACAAGCCGCTACGGCACTGGGTTTTTCATAATAAAAACCGATCAGTAAAAAAGAAGAAACACCTACCAGTTCCCAGAAAATATAGATCTGAAAAATATTGGAAGAGATGACCAATGCCAACATAGAAAAAGTAAACAATCCTAAAAAAGAATAGTAAGTAGCAAACCTTTCTTCACCTTTCATGTAGGTAAGGCTGTATATATGTACCATCAGTGAAACAAAAGTTACTACCACCAGCATCATACAAGTAATAGGGTCAAGCAATATGCCCATATCGATTGAAACACCTTTTGAAAACTCAAGCCACGTATATTTTAACGGAACCAGTTTTTCATAAACACCATTTACTTTGCCATACTCAAATAAATAACCGTATGCGGTATAGATCGCTAAAATAGTTGCTGCCAATATCAATACAGTTGCGATAATACCCGATGACTTCCTAAAATATTTTCTCCCGAATAATCCCAATATTAGAAATCCTGCCAGTGGCAGTAAGGGAATCAGCGCTATATAGATTGCATTAGGCATTTATTGTGAATGTTGTATTTTAAAATTTCATTTCTTCCGCATTATCCACATCAATTGAATGATGGCTTCTGTATAAATTAATAATGATCGCTATTGCCACAGCGGCTTCTGCAGCAGCAATGGCAATTATAAATATGGTAAAGAATAATCCGTCTAATTTATCGGGCCACAAATATTTATTGAATGCAATAAAATTTAAATTCACACTATTCAGTATCAATTCCACACTCATCAGGAGGGTGATCAAATTTCTTCTTGTAAAGAAACCATATACTCCAATAAAGAAAAGTGCTGCGCTGATAAATAATACATGATATAGTCCGGGTGTAAACATTAAATTCAATTTTGTTTCTTTATTTCATTATTCGATATTCCTTGTTCATTATTCATTATTTTCTTTTTCTTTATTTCATTATTCAATATTCCTTGTTCGATATTCATTATTTCTTTATAGTTTTCATGTTAAAACATAATATCGAATATAGAACAAGGAATAATGAATGTAGAAGGGAAAAAACCAACTCTTAATCCACATCTCATCATATTCATATTAGTTTTTATAACTTCTTCAATTTCTCATTCTCTAAATTCTTTTTCGCTGTCTCTATACTTTTTACAAAAATTGAAATCAACTCATTACATTCAAGCAACCCTTTTTCTATCAATTCCATATTCTCTGCTAAAGGAGCATTTTTAATAATCTTCATTGCACTCCTGGATTCTCTTAATTCCTTCAACAATATTTTGAGTTTATGAATGAAATCATTTCTTGATTCCGCGCTTTGTGCTTCTCCATAATGTAATGCAGGAGAAGTACCAGATCTTACTAATTGTCCTCCTATATAGTTTCCAGCCTTTGTATTAAACAAATTCTCTGTTATCCGTATTATTAAAACAGCAAAATCAATCAGCCTATCTTCAAGATCATATTTCCTTTCAGTATTCATTAATTTTTTTTACTTCATTATTCAATATTC
>DATCMY010000096.1:0-1681 GCA_036565505.1 Hanamia sp. | reverse complement strand
TATTACCCCGGTACTTGTGCCTCCTCTTGTTATTGATTGGTTGCTTGCAACTCCGTTTATTCCTCTTATGCTAATTCCACTAATAGTTAAGGCATCTATTTTATTTGTATTTGTATTTGATGAGTAGGTAATTGTGATGGTTGATGCGGTAACTGATATAGCTGCTGAAGAGATGTTAGCGGATGCAGCATAAGAAACAATACCTATTCCAGGTTGAAACTCAAAATTTGCAGGCACTGACAATACCAAGGTCAAATTTGTTGCGGGAGAAAAATCACCACTGGATGTCTCTTTAATAATAATATCACTTAAGGTAAAATAGGCGGTCGGAAAATTTCCGCAAGTGGTAACAGTTAGAGAAGGAGATGTAATGATTACCTGGGCATAACTTTTAACCGGCAACATGAAGATCACTATACTAATAGCAGTTATCGTCCGGCGAAGTATCTTACTTGCATAAATTGCTGAAATAAAAGAATTTAACAATAAAATTTGGGAGTAAATTTTCCTCATAAAAATTCTTTTCACTATTCCTGTCAGGAAACAGATTTTTTATAACGAATAATTTGACTATTTATTGTACTGCTGCTCAAAATTAATTTTGAGGAATAGGTTGGCTGCTATTTTTTTTGTAGAATTTTACTTTCAAAAAGGGTAGATAGCGATATATGATCTAGAAGTTTGAGGCTAATAATTAGATGGTTCAAATAATTAAATACTAAAACGTAGAATTTTTGTATTTATTATTTTCTTTAAAATATTTTAAACAATATTAGGTTGAGATACACCAGATTTCAGTATCATTAAAATAGCCTTGGGCATTGAAGTTGCCTTTTTATCTTTTTATCGCTTGATCTGAAACCGCCCCCATTTCTGCTGTCACCCTCACCGGAATTACTTTCCCTGCCAAAAGCATATCCAAGCTTAAAATTAATGGTAAAATAAGAATCATTATTCAGTGGATTCCCCCGGATTCCACCGGGATGGGCTGTAGTCTCCGGAGGAGGTGCATCAGGCCGGCCCCTGTTATTTAAAATAAGTGCTTGTTGAAGTTGAGTTCCGCTTAAATATTTACTGAATAAAGCAGGGTCAATATATCTTGAATGTACATCATCGAGGTAATCTGTAAAGGAAACCCTGTTGATATATTCAAGCCTTAAATTAAACCTGGATATTTCATAACAAATTCCTATTCCCAGCGGAATATTGTACTCATTCAATTTGTAATTTTTCCTTTCAGGATATTCTGCAAAACCCTCCCCTTCTGTATGTAAAGGCTGCAGGTCTACCCACTCTCCATTTAGATTTGCCTGTGGATTAAAATGAAAATAACCAATACCGCCAATTAAATACGGCGATAATAATGGGGGAAAACCATCTGTTCCTGTTTTGCCAAACAAATCTAACGGATGCAGCTCTGCGGTAAGGGTAACTTCATAAATAGGGCTTCGGAAACTAAGATTCCGGTTATACCTGCCCACCGCCGTTTTTTGGATATCTTTTAATAAACTATCATTGGATTTCACCTGCCCCACCGTTCCTTCAAGCCTTAAGGCTAAAAAATGTTTATAAATGGCGCTGCCATAAATACTTCCATAAAAAGTAGTGCTTTTGATATTCAGATCTTTAGGGCCACGTTTTCCCCTTCCTCTCCGGCCTCCGATATCTGTAAGGCTGTTCA
>DATCMY010000095.1:0-6664 GCA_036565505.1 Hanamia sp. | reverse complement strand
AGATTAAAAGCTGTAGGTTATGACACTAACAACCAAATAATCAATTCATCTTCCCTTGCTACAGCTTCAAGTCCTGAGAAAATAAAATTATCTGCAGATAGAATCACGATAAAAGCAAACAACCAGGATTTGAGTTATGTTACAGTAGAATTATTAGATGCAAAAGGAAATATAAATCCACTGACTGAAAACGTCCTTAAATTCGAAATAAGTGGTCCCGGAACCATCGTGGGTGTTGGCAATGCAGACCCGGTAAGCCTCGAGAGTTATCAGGAACCGCAACGTAAAGCATGGCAGGGCAAATGCCTAGTCATAATCAAATCGGGAAAATCTGCCGGTCAAATAAAATTGAAGGCCTCGGCTAATAATATGAAGAGCGCTTCCGTAATTATTAATGTCAATTGAAATATGAATCAGCGGTATTAATATTTACAATCAATTATTGCTATTATTCAATAAAGGAGTAATTAATTTTAATAATAGGATAAACAATTTTCCGCATTTAAAAAAAATAAAGCTTAGTTGCAACCAAAAATAACAATAAGTTATATAGCAAAAGAACTTAATATTGCACCGGCTACGGTATCGCGCGCATTAAGTAATCATCCTGCTATTAGTTTCAAAACAAAGGAAGCTGTCCAAAAAACTGCAAGACGTTTAAATTATAAAAAGAATACAATTGCTGCTTCACTGCAATCGGGTAAAACAAATGTTATAGGAGTTATTATACCAAGTGTAGAAATTTCTTTTTTTGGATCTGTGATTCATGGTATTGAAAGTATTGCCAATCTGAATGGATATAACATACTTATCTACCAATCTAATGAAAACATGGAACATGAAGCAAAAGGCATAGAAACTTTTTTAAGTGCAAGAGTAGATGGAATATTGGCTTCTATATCCAAAAATACTATGGATTTTACCCATTTTCTGGATGCGAAAGCAAGAAACATTCCATTGGTTTTTTTCGATCGAACCAATGATGACCTGCAACTTCCATCTATTGTTATCGATGATTTTAAGGGAGCATTTTTAGCAACAGAACACCTGATCAAACAAGGTTACAGACGTATTGCTCATATTACTGCTTCCGAACATATTAGCATTTGGAATACCCGGCTTCAAGGATATAAAAAAGCTTTAGCTACTTATGAAATTCCGTTTGACCCGGATTTAATTTATGTTGGTAACCTTACTATTGATTCGGGAAAAGAAGCGGTAAAATTTTTCTTTGAGAAACCAAAACCTCCTGATGCCATTTTTGCTGTAGAAGATTTTACAGCGCTGGGAGCAATTAAAGAATTGAAAGACAGGAATATTAAAATACCGCAAGAAGTAGGTATAGTAGGTTTCGCAAATGAACTGTTTGCAGAACATATTTCTCCTGCTTTATCATCAATTGATCAGCAGACTGTATTAATGGGAAAGGAATCTATCCGGCTTTTATTAGAATTGATTACGCAAAAAGAAATAAAGAAACAAACACTTCGCAAAATTATATTAGAACCGATTCCTGTTTTCAGGGATTCTTCAATGAAAAAAAAGCAGTAGGCCTCATTTTCAGTTATGATGACTATTTTGCTTTAAATTATTAATAACAGTTTAAAGTCAATTGGGTGATTGAATATTTGAAACAAAATCAACTTTCATAATGAAAAAAATTTTTATTTTCTCCGTCTTTTTATTTTCAATTGGAAAAATGTTTGCTCAATCCGCGGAACCGCCTGTGTTTTGGGAAAATGAGCAACTGAATGAATACAACCGCCAACCAATGCACGCTACTTTTTTCGCTTATGAAAATAAAAGGCTTGCCCTAAATGATAAAATGAGCGAATCAATATTTTTTAGGTCTCTTAATGGTAACTGGAAATTCAATTGGGTAGATAAGCCTTCCAATCGTCCTTTTGGATTTTGGAAAACTGATTATAATGATAGTCATTGGGTTAATTTTAAAGTGCCTGCTATGTGGGAAATGAATGGATACGGTATTCCTATATATACTAATATCCGTTATGATTTTGATTACCTTATTAAACCTGATCCTCCGAAAGTTCCGGAACAATATAACCCTGTGGGCTCTTATCGTAAAGAAATAATAATTGATAACAGCTGGAAAGGGAAAGATATTTATATCCAATTTGGTGCTGTACGTTCCTGTTTTTATTTATGGATAAATGGACAATGGGTAGGATATAGTGAAGATAGTAAGCTTCCCGCTGAATTTAATATCACAAAATATTTAAAACCGGGACAAAAAAATCTGATCGCTTTTCAGGTGTATCGCTGGAGCGATGGCAGCTATATTGAAGACCAGGATATGTGGCGGATGGCAGGTGTAAACCGGGGTGTATACCTGTACGCCCGTAATACGGTTCATATTCGTGACTTGCAGATCATTCCGGATTTAACCGATAATTATAAAAACGGTCAATTAAATATCAGCCTTGATTTTTTAAATAACAATGATCCTGCTCTAAAAAATTACAAAGCTTCCTTTGAGTTATTAGATTCATCAGGTGTTTCAATTAGCAAAACTTCTGCAAATCTGGATGATTCCCTGGAATTTAAAAAAGTAGTGATAAAGCTGAATAATCCAAAAAAATGGTCAGCAGAAACTCCTTATTTATATACTGTAATTACTACATTAACTGGTAAGGATGGAAAAGTGATAGAAGTTATTCCGCAAAAAACAGGTTTTAGAAAAGTTGAAATAAAAGAAGGTGTATTATATGTAAATGGCAAGGCAATTTTAATTAAAGGAGTTAACCGTCATGAAATGGATCCTGTTACAGGGCAGTATATCAGTAAAGAGCGTATGGAACAGGATGTCCGCATCATGAAAGAAAATAACATTAATGCGGTACGTACTTCCCATTATCCTAATGATCCGTACTGGTATCAATTGTGCGATAAATATGGATTATATGTAGTGGATGAAGCAAACCTGGAATCGCATGGAATGGGCTTTGGTGCTAATTCTTTATCTAAAAAACCTGAATGGTTCCTGCAACATTTTCAAAGAGATTCACGTGCGGTTGAAAGAGATAAAAACCATGCGAGCGTTATCATTTGGTCTATGGGTAACGAAGCAGGAATGGGGATTAATTTTGAAAAATGTTACGAGTGGATTAAACATCGCGATCCTTCGCGGCCAGTAGAATATGAACCGGCCAGTGCTACCCCTTATTCTGATATTTACTGCCCGATGTATCCTTCTCCTGATGATATGGTTCATCATGTAAAATACGATACTGCCAGTAATCATAAACCGTTTATCCTTGTAGAATATGCGCATGCCATGGGAAATACCAATGGAAATTTTAATGATTACTGGGATACCATCCGTAAATATTATCCACATATGCAGGGAGGATACATTTGGGATTTTGTAGACCAGGGACTTCAAAAAGTAACAGATAAAGGTGATTCCATTTGGGCGTATGGCGGCGATTATGGAGTAAATATGCCGAGCGATCAAAATTTTAATTGTAATGGTTTGGTTGCGCCTGACCGTAGTCTTCATCCACAAATGCTGGAAATAAAAAAGGAATACCAAAATATTTTTACATTTCCTGCTGATATAAAGGTGGGTAAGATAAAAGTGTATAATGAAAATTTCTTTAAAGAGCTGAATGATGTATACCTGGATTGGGAACTGGTAGCAGATGGAAAAATTATTCAGAAAGGAAACATCCAATCCCTGAATATAGCGCCAGGGGATACTTCTTTACTTGATTTGCATTATAAATTACCGGATATTGGCTCCAAAGAAATTTTTCTCAATGTTTATTATAAAACGAAAGCAGCAGAAGGCCTTATTCCTGCTGGCTGGCAAATAGCCAAAGACCAGCTTATCGTTTATAGTCATTCTAAAAATGCGGCAACATTTCCGAAAGCGGATAATTTACGTGTACAAGTTACCGATAGTTTTATCAAGGTTAATGGTAGCAAAGCCAAATTCATCTTCAGTCGTAATGATGGATTGTTACATCAATATATTGTTGGTGGGAGTAACTTTATTAAAGAAGGATATGCTTTAAAACCTAATTTCTGGCGGCCACCTACGGATAATGATTTTGGCGCAGGCCTTCCCGAAAAACTGCAAAACTGGAAAAGGGCAAGCCACAACTATGTGCTACTTGGTTTTGATATTGATTCTTCAGATAAAAAAGACATAAAATTAAAGATGCAGTATTCTCTGCCGGATGTATATGCCTCGCTGGATATTAAGTATGAATTGAATGGCGATGGTGTTATTAAAGTAACAGAATCATTACATGCAGATAGTTCAAAGGAAGTACCGATGATGTTTAAATTTGGCATGCAAATGATGTTGCCTAAATCATATAATCAGATGGAATGGTATGGCCGGGGGCCTTCTGAAAATTACTGGGACCGTAAAGACGCAGCTTTTGTTGGTTTATACAAAATGAATGTGCATGACCAGTTTCATCCCTATTTACGGCCGCAGGAATTTGGTAATAAAACTGATGTACGTTGGGTTAAATTAACTGATAAAAATAGCAGAGGTTTATTTATCACCGGAGATACTGTTTTAAATATTTCCGCACGCCATTATGCTGATAAAGATTTAGATGACGGCCTGGAAAAGCATAATCGGCATTCTGGAGAACTGAAAGAAAGGAATCTGACCCTATTAAATATTGATCTTGAGCAAACAGGTGTTGGCGGGGTTAATTCATGGGGTACCTGGCCGTTGAAGCAATACCGGCTGGATTACCACGATTATAATTATTCATTTACCATAACGCCTTTAAGATAATTTTCAGAAATATTTCATATTTGTTTCAGGAAGCAGGGAAACGCATTCTCACTTTTATTCGGAAGGTGGATGTTATGCTTTGAAATATTCTTTGCTAATCCACATTGAAAAACATTTCAATTATTCTTAAAAAAAAATTTGCGTAGTTAAATAACTACATATATATTTGTAGTCAAATAGCTACACAATGAATTTAAGACGAGACGTATTTCAAGCCATAGCAGACCCGACAAGAAGGGCTATCCTTTTGTTGGTTGCTTCGAATTCAATGACAGCAGGTGCAATAGCCTCAAATTTTAACACAGCAAGACCGACAGTTTCAAAACACATACAAATCCTCACGGAGTGCCAATTACTTGAACAAGAGCAAAACGGCAGAGAAATATACTATCACTTAAATTCCCAGGGGATGAAAGAAATAGCCGACTTTATTGAACCATTTCAAAAATTGTGGGATGACAGGTTTAATAAATTAGAAACCATCATGAAAAAATACAAATCAAAAAAATAGAATCATATGGAACCAAAAACAAAAATCAATGCGTAAGACGGTAAACAGGAATTAGTGATAACAAGAGAATTTGATTTGCCGTTGGAATTTCTTTTTAAAGCCTATGCAGAGCCAGGCATTGTTGAGCAATGGATGGGGACGAAAGTGCTGAAACTCGAAAGTAAAAAGCATGGCAGTTATCAGATTGAAACATCCGATCCAAAGGGAAATGTCGCTTTTCGTGCCAATGGTGTAATTCATGAGTTTATCCAGGACCGGAAAATCACAAGAACATTTGAAATGGAGAATACGCCTTTTGGGGTTCAGCTTGAGGTTTATGAGTTTATAAAAGTCACTGACGGCACCAGCAAACTCACTATGCACGTAATATATGAATCGGTTGCACAAAGAGACCAGGTGCTTAAGTTACCATTTGCTCAAGGCATAAACTGGGCGCATAACCGGTTGCAAGAAATCGTAAGCAAATTAAAATAACATACTATGACAATAAGTATAATGAATCCTAAGGTTGATTTTTATTTTGATAAAGAAAAAAAGTGGCAAAAAGAAATTGAGCAATTAAGAATAATTGTTCTTGATTGCGGCCTTACTGAAGAGTTGAAGTGGGGTTGCCCCTGTTACACATTTGAGAACAGTAACATCGTTTTAATACACGTGTTTAAAGAATACTGTGCGCTGTTGTTTTTCAAAGGAGCCTTGTTAAAGGATGCCGCTGGTATTCTAATTCAACAAACGGAGAATGTGCAGGCGGCGCGCCAGGTTCGGTTCACCAATGCTCATGAAATAGTTGAAATGGAGCCTATTCTGAAAGCTTATATTTATGAGGCGATTGAAGTAGAAAAAGCGGGCTTGCAAGTGAAATTAAAAAAGACATCAGACTTCAAAATTCCTGAAGAATTTCAAAATAGATTAGATAAAAAACCTGCGTTGAAAAAGGCTTTTGAAGCACTAACGGCGGGAAGACAAAGAGCATACATTTTCTATTTTTCTCAACCCAAACAATCCAAAACCCGTGAATCCAGGATTGAAAAATATCTGTCACAAATTCTCAATGGAAAGGGATTAAATGATTAAAAGAAGGTTTATGCAGGTTTACAGGCACGCCTAAACGAACTTTTATTTATTATTTTTTATTTGAAATAAAACACCTTTTTCGCCCTTAACAAGCGTTGAAGTTGCTCCTTTTTTGAAGAATTTGTAAAGCTTTTATTTGGTGCTACTGTTTCTTTTTCCAAATCACGGATCTTTCTTCCAGGTAATTTAAAACAAAATCAAAACAGGCTTTATCATCGCCGATCAATTCGGGAGGAAATACGCCTTTCTTTGTGAACATTTTATTTACCAGCAAATTCACTGATGCGGTACACGTA
>DATCMY010000094.1:0-2792 GCA_036565505.1 Hanamia sp. | reverse complement strand
GTGTTAAAAATTTGGTGTTTGTTTTTCTTTGGGGCCAATGCAGGTAAAAGCGGTGGTGGATGCGGATGTAACTAATGCCTTAATTCTTTAAGCAATAACATAGGCAATAAAAATGAAAAGAATATTTTTAACGGCAATAGGTCTTAGTTTGCTTTTAACCAGTCTTAAGGCACAAACCACAGCTACTGACTCTGCATCATTTATAAGTAGGAAATTAAAAGTTGATCAGATAAATCTTGTATCAAGCTACTATTCACAAAATGGCAATAATGCTGCTGTTACAGGAGGTATAGGTTCAGAAAAACTGAATGATATTGCTAATGTTATAGATATAAATTTAACCAGGTATAATAAGCATTTACACAAACAATCCCTCTCGGTAGAATTAGGTATTGATCACTATACATCAGCATCTTCTGATATGATAGATCTTAAAGCCAATTCCTCTGCCTCTCATTCAGATTTCCGAATTTATCCATCAATAAATTACAGTATTGAAAATGAAGACAAAGGCACAACCATTGGTACCGGCCTGTCATCTTCTACCGAATCTGATTATCAGTCTTATGGTGCAAATTTTACTTTCTCTAAAAAAAATAAAAAATAAAAACGGTGAGTTTACGGTAAAGTTTCAAACTTGTTTAGACCAGGTAAGCATTATTAAGCCCGTTGAATTAAGAACACAACAACGCAGAGACTACAGGGATTATCCTACCACACCAAGAAATTCATTTTCCGTATCATTATTGTATTCGCAAATTATAAATGAACGGTTGCAAATAATGTTTTTAGCAGATATAATAAAGCAGCAGGGTTATTTAAGCCTGCCGTTTCACCGTGTGTATTTTAATGATGCTTCAGTTCACCAGGAAAATTTGCCCGGTAACAGGTTAAAAATTCCTTTAGGTTTTAGAGCCAATTATTTTTTAGGCGATAAATTTATCATCAAAGCTTTCTATCGATTTTACTCCGATGACTGGGGCTTAATAGCCCATACTGCTGATGTTGAAGTACCCTTTAAGATCACACCATTTGTTTCAATAAGCCCATTCTACAGGTTTTATAATCAGTCTGCAATAAAATATTTTGCGCCTTATGAGCAGCACACCCTGCAAGATCAATATTATACCAGCAACTACGATCAGTCAAAGTTCAACAGTAATTTTTATGGCACAGGTATACGTATTGCGCCGCCAAAAGCTATATTTGGTTTGCAGCATTTAAGTACGATAGAATTGCGGTATGGGCATTATACAAAAAACATTGGTATGAATTCAAACATTATTTCAATGAATTTGAAATTCAAATAAAGGTCAATTACTTTTTTATGAGTAATTATGAAGTAAGAATTTCTAAAAGGCAAAGAACAAGGACACAAAATTTGCGTGGCTAACATAACTAATTAGATTTATTACTTACCATTCAGTTTCTTTGAGCTTTAGATCAATATCCACAAAAGAATGTAATCGTCTAATCTTGCCTGTTATATACTTAGCCCGTTTGGCATTGTAATAACAATGCAGCATCTTAATGCGAAGGCCATCCTTTGTTCACAAAGTTTATTCTGCACTTCAATTCGTGCACTTGTATCGCTGATAAATGCAAATGAAAAAGTTCCTTCATCGTTTGTGTAACTGCTTAAACTTATTTCCAAAGGAAGTTCTTTACCAACCTTTTGTCACGCCAAAAAGATCCCTGCCCATCCCCATCGGCCTTGTTGCCGGATGCTCCGTATAATGATTCCTATCGGTAACATGTTGATGATGATAACGCTTTGGAATCAAAATTTCCATCTTTTTTCCAATAAGTTCTTCCGCTGACGAATAGCCAAATTGTTTTAGTAAAAAATTATTGGCAAGAGTAATATTTCCGTTTTCATCTATTACCAGAATCCCTAATGATGCATTTTGAAAAACGGCTTTGAATTTTTCCTATCCCTTCAGTAGCAATTTGTCCATACAGAAGTTATTTTTTTAAAGATAAAATTTTGAATAATAATTTTTTCGATACAAAGTTATAATCCTGAATAATAATCGTAGCCTTTTTCATACCAATACGATGGCGGAAAATTCAATTCTTACATAATATTCTTTATCAGGAGTGATTAATCCAACATACTTCATAAGAAACTGAATTTAACGCTGCTCCAATCTGTGATCTGGCTCCAGCCTTCTATATATTTGAAATTAAAAACCAGCTCTATTTTTGGGCAGCGCTTTTATTTCATCAAGGCTTATGAATAAAGTACCGCCGGTGTTTCTGACTAATTTTAATTTCCCCGCCGAAACGTATAGTCTGGTTTCCAGACCAGAGCACCATTAAACCAGGCTTATTGAATTTTTATAAATCCCGGACAAGTGATTACGGAAATTTTAAGTTTTCAATCAGGAAACAAAAAGAACAATCAGAAATATCTAAAAGATAAGCTGATAGAATTTTAGTAATTGAGCAGTACTCCCTTCCTACTTCTTTAATATCGAAAATACATGCCGGGAGGACAGTTCCAATCTAATGTGATGGCGGCATTGAGATTGGCTCGTTCCTCATCAAACACAATACAAGATTTTTTAATCAAAAAAGACGCGCCGCACCACATCCTCCATTCTTCCGGAAGAGGTGCTTGAAAAGATAATTGTGTATCCAGCTTTATCGCTACTTCCTTCGATGCAGTCTTCCCGTTTCCATTCGCCAGGCCAGCACTGCAACAGCTATGGCAGCCTTTGATCCCTTCCACAAATACTTGCTATTTAAAGCCTGGCACATAGCTATTCTCCAAAAGCTCATTCAAACGA
>DATCMY010000093.1:0-2700 GCA_036565505.1 Hanamia sp. | reverse complement strand
GGTTTTTACGAACGTGCTAAAGTAAAGATCAACTCCTTTCTGGCAACCTTGTTCTTCATCCGCACCTGCACCTGTTGGCCCCATCGAACCAAATCCATGAGCATCGTCTATCAATAATCTAAACTCATATTTTTGTTTTAGCCCAACAATTTCTTTTAGCTTTCCCTGGTTGCCGCTCATGCCAAAAACTCCTTCGGTGATCACTAAAATTCCACCGCCATTTTTTTCGGCCATCTTTACTGCACGCACTAATTGTTTTTCGCAGTCTTCAATGTTATTATGTTTATATGCATAACTGTAACCCATGTGTAAGCGAATGCCGTCTACAATACATGCATGACTTTCGCCATCATAAACAATTACATCACGCCTGTTTACCAATGCATCAATGCAACTCATTATTCCCTGGTAACCAAAATTTAAAAGCATTGCATCTTCACGCTTAACAAATCCGGCAATCACTTTTTCCAACTCTTCATGTTGTGAGGTGTTGCCACTCATCATTCTTGCTCCCATGGGGTATCCTATTCCCCATTTTGCTGCAGCTTCGCTATCAACCTTTCTTGCCTCGGGATGGTTTACCAATCCTAAATAATTATTCAGGCTCCAAACAATTTTTTCTTTTTCTCTAAAAAACATTCTGCTTCCTAATTCACCTTCCAGTTTTGGAAATGCAAAATATCCATGAGCTCTTTCAACATGCTTGCCCAGCGGGCCGCCATCTAATTTTTCAAACACATCTGCCATAACAGTAATTTAATATTAAAATGCTGTGCAAAAATAAGTCATTATTAGTAATGTAACTTAGCTTCGCAGTCATCTTAAATAACTGTAAAATATTTGTATACTTTAAATAGATATGATGCTAAAAAAAATTCTTCTCTCTTTGTTTAGTTTATGGATTTCCGGTTTTTCATTTTCACAATCTCAAAATAAAGGTAGAATACCAAGACCAAAATTGGTAATAGGAATTGTAGTGGATCAAATGCGGTGGGATTTTTTATATCGTTATTATGATCTGTATTCTAACAATGGTTTTAAGCGATTATTAAATGAAGGCTTTAGTTGCGAGAACACATTGATACCTTATTTGCCAACGTATACTGCTCCTGGGCATACATGCATTTACACCGGCAGCATTCCTGCGATACATGGCATTGTTGGCAACAGTTGGTTTGATAAAAGCACAAATAAAAGTGTGTATTGCACCGATGATTCAACTGTGGTTGGTGTTGGTGGAATTACTAATGCTGGTAAAAGCAGTCCGCGAAATTTATGGACAACTACAATTGGGGATGAACTAAAACTCAGCAATAATTTTAAGAGTAAAGTATTTGGTGTTTCATTAAAAGACCGTGCATCTATATTACCTGCAGGACATAGTGCCAACGCAGCTTTTTGGTATGATGAAAGTTTGGGGAAGTGGATCACCAGTACTTATTATATGAAAGAATTACCTGCATGGTTGCAAAAAATTAATGACAAAGATCTACCCGCAGCATACATGAGTAAAGACTGGAATACTTTATTGCCAATAAATAAATATGACCAGAGTACAGAAGATAATAAACCTTATGAAGGACAGATAACGGGAGAAAATTCAGTAACGTTCCCTCATAAATTATCGCAAATAACAACAAAGAAATATGTGGCTTTTCAAACTACTCCATTTGGTAATACTTATACATTGAACCTGGCTAAAGAAGTTATTGAAAATGAAAAATTAGGAAGCAATACTGTTACTGATTTTCTTGCAATAAATATTGCATCTACTGATTTTATAGGCCATACATTTGGGCCAAATTCAATTGAAATTGAAGACACATATTTAAGGCTTGATCTTGATATTGCAGAATTTCTGCAATACCTTGATACAAAATTAGGCAAGGGGAATTATTTATTTTTTTTATCTGCAGATCATGGCGTGTCGCATGTTCCGGGCTTTTTACAGGAACATAATATTCCTAACGGTTTATTTAATCAGTCATCGCTTACCAGGGAAATTAATCAATTACTTGATAAAAAGTTTTCTGTAAAAAATGGTGTATTAAATATTCAGAACTACGACGTGTATTTAAATAATGATGAGATAGAAAAACGCGGTAAAGCACCTGAAATAAAACAAGCTGTTATTGACTATTTAAAAGATCAATCATTTATAGTTAATGCATTTGAAACAGAAAAAATTTCTGTTACATCTCTTCCTGAGCCAATAAAAAAAATGCTGATAAACGGATATAATCCAAAGCGCAGTGGCGATATTCATTTTATTCTTAAGCCGGCATATTTTGACAGGTCTGCAACAGGTACAACGCATGGATCATGGAATCCTTATGATGCCCACATTCCATTAGTTTGGTTTGGATGGAATATAAAACATGGAGCCACAAACAGGGAAACTTATATGACAGATATTGCCCCAACACTTGCAGCCATGTTGAAGATACAAATGCCCAGTGGCTGTATAGGAAAAGTTATTGAAGAAGTGATGAAATAATTATAAATTGAGAAATCTATTTTTAACCAGGCTTATTAAATAATTTACAACTGTTTCTTACGGTGTCTCGTCCTAAAATAGGTTTACACATAAAAACGTAAATCATGGACAAAAAAGAAGAAATTATCAACGAGTATTTAATTGGCGGGATAACCTTTAGGTCTCTTGGCAAAAAGTACGGTATTAGCCGCTCAACTATCAAC
>DATCMY010000092.1:0-2570 GCA_036565505.1 Hanamia sp. | reverse complement strand
TGTAATCGAACTACCGGTGGTCATGAACATTGGACAAGGTCCGACTTAATGAGACCAATTACTATTCAAACACATATTGATCCGGTACCTGAAAGAATAATGAAACAAATTATAGCAGCTCTGAATATTGAAAAAGATAATATAAAGGATTATACAAAGTAATTGATGTGCAACTCTTTCTTGATGCAAAACTATTCGAAGATACTATTATGTCGGCGGGAAAGGCAGCTGCCAGATGCAACCATAGCGGCATCTCCAATTGTAAATAATGCTATCTTGTTAACTGGTGATAAAGGATTTAAAAAATTGAAGGACTTCAATTGAGGATTATTGAATCACCCTTCAACCATCAACCATCAACCTTTAACTTTGAACCATCAACCATCAACCAGCAACCTTCAACCTTCAATATCACTGTTATAATATAATATTTGGTGAATACATTCACCAAATAAATACTAATTTTGGTGAATAGATCAAATATAATGATTTACCGTATTATTCAAAAAGATATAGAAAATGATTTTTTCACTGGTAAAGCTATTGTAGTTTTGGGGCCGCGCCAGGTAGGGAAAACCACTTTGATCCTAAGTCTTCTCCAGGGCAAAAAGCATCTTTTTTAAATGCAGATGATGCAACAGTAAGGCAATTGTTGCTGGAACCAGATACTTTTCGTTTACAACAAATTATCGCCGGTCATAATATTGTTTTTATTGATGAGGCACAGCGTCTGCCCCAGGTCGGATTGACCTTAAAATTAATAATTGATCAATTTAAAAAAGTCCAGTTAATAGTAAGCGGTTCGTCAGCATTAGAATTGAGTAATCACATGAATGAACCTCTTACCGGAAGAAAATGGGAATATCTTTTATATCCTATCAGTTGGCAGGAATTAGAAATCTCAATTGGATTTATAGAATCAGAAAAACAATTAGAGCACCGGATGGTATATGGAATGTATCCAGATGTTATTAATCATCCGGGAAAAGAAAATGAAGTACTTCAGCAATTGGCCAATAGTTACCTTTATAAGGATATTCTAACTCTGGCAAACATTCGAAAACCCGAATTATTGGAGCGCCTGTTGCAGGCGCTGGCATTGCAGGTGGGAAGTGAAGTCTCTTACAACGAACTTGCCCAATTGCTGCAGATTGATAAAAATACTATTATGGTTTATTTGGATCTTCTTGAAAAAGCATTCATCATATTCCGGTTACGCAGTTTTAGCAGGAACATGAGAAATGAGATAAAAAATAACAGGAAAATCTATTTTTGGGATAATGGTATCCGCAACATTATTATTGCCAATCTCAATCCATTGAGCCTGCGACAGGATAAAGGAGCATTGTGGGAAAATTTTCTTATAGCAGAAAGATTAAAATTGCTGAAATACGGAAAAAAAATTAGCAACAGTTTTTTTTGGCGAACAACACAACAACAGGAAATTGACTATGTCGAGGAAACAAACGGAAAAATTACCGGCTATGAATTTAAGTGGAAAGATGATGGCAGGCTTAAAATCCCGCCACGTTTTTTAGAAACATACAAATCAGAGGGTTCAATAGTTTCAAGAGAAAATTTCAGGAATTTCTTGAACCTTCAACCTTGAACCTTGAACCTTCAACCTTGAACCTTCAACCATCAACCTTGAACCTTGAACCTTCAACCTTCAACCTTCAACCTTCAACCTTGAACGACGAACACTGGGATCTCATCATCCAGCCCAAGGCTCATTTGCTCGACCTGAAGCTGAAAGAAGTCTGGAAATACCGCGACCTGCTATTGCTTTTTGTAAAGCGTGATTTTGTAGCGCAATACAAACAAACCATTCTCGGGCCGCTATGGCATTTCATACAACCCATATTTACTACGATAGTATTCCTGCTGGTTTTTGGAAAAATAGCCAACATACCCACCGATGGAATTCCCCCCATATTATTTTATATGAGTGGCATCACTATGTGGAATTATTTTTCATCATGTCTTAACAGCACCTCTAATACTTTCGTAGCCAATGCGGGCATTTTTGGAAAAGTATATTTCCCGAGGCTGGTCATTCCATTATCTACTGTAATGTCCAACCTGGTAAAATTCGGTATCCAGCTTTTATTATTGGCAGCGGTATTTATTTTCTTTGCTTTTAAAGGGATGCCGGTACATGTAGGCGTTCCTCTATTGATGATACCGGTATTGGTTTTAATGATGGCAGGCATGGGGCTGGGACTTGGCATCATCATATCATCGCTTACCACCAAGTACCGCGACCTGAATGTATTGATAGGATTTGCCGTGCAGTTGCTCATGTATGCCACACCGGTAGCTTACCCTTTATCATTTCTGGAACATAATAAATATGCTTCCTGGATACGTTGGAACCCGCTGACACCAATTGTCGAGGCATTCCGCTATGCCTTATTCCAAAAAGGCAGTTTCAATGCAGGCAGTTTATTATACAGCGGGATATTTATCGCCATCATTTTATTTATCGGCCTGCTCACCTTTAGCAAAGTCGAGCGGACTTTTATGGATACGGTTTAGTTA
Organism: Hanamia sp.; assembly: GCA_036565505.1. GTDB lineage: Bacteria > Bacteroidota > Bacteroidia > Chitinophagales > Chitinophagaceae > Ginsengibacter. The sequence continues at coordinate 29 of DATCMY010000092.1, read as the reverse complement.
ATTGTTAATTGTTAATTGTTAATTTGAAC
>DATCMY010000091.1:0-2761 GCA_036565505.1 Hanamia sp. | reverse complement strand
CAACATAATATCAACCCCTTCCCCTTCGGTTTGGGTTTCATCAAATTTAATTTGCGGGCGAGCCAGCGCAATAATGATGCAGCTTAATGCAAGAAGTCTAAGAATAAAAGGAAATTGGTGAAATATATTTTTCCAGGAACGGTAATTAGATAGTCCTTTTGTGGTTGAAACGTTGAAAGCCGCTACCTGTTTTTTCCCTTTACTGAATTTCCAATAAACCATAAAAGGTATTATGGCAAAAAGAATAAAAAACAGCGGTTGCCCAAAACTAATATTATTGAAATAATCAAATATCATTTTCAGGTTTTTTATTCGTAAAATTATTGATGCCGGTTATCATTTCTTTTACCTGCGAAAAGCATTTTTCATTTTCATAAACCGGCGGAATGTATTGAGCAAACTTTACTGCATTACCCATGCGAAGGGAGTTTGCAAAATCAGTAATCTGATTTATTGGCAAATGAAATTCACTTAGCTCAATCAATATTTCATCAGTAGTAAGGTGCAATTTATACGTATTCGTTTTTCTTGATAAATAACGTTTAAAGATATCAGTAAGCCTCGTATGAAATTCTTTTACTTTATTAACCTGGATTAATTGTTCCTTTTCAAGTTCAGAAAGAGATTGCATAGCTTCTGCGTAAGGCGAAAGTTTTGACATGAAAAGCGCGATAGTATCTTTCTTCTTTTTGAAAAATTTTATTAAAAAAATGATCCAGAGAACCAATAAAATAACTGCTAAACCCAATAACGCCCAAATCCACCAGGGCCATTCTTTTTTTACTTCAATAATTGTTTTAATATCGTGAAAAGGAGCAACACTGTCCATCGGAGAATAGGTTACATTCACCGGGATGGAATCAGTATAAATAGTAAAAGTAGAATCTCCTTCTAAAGTAGACACAGTTAGCTGCAGAGGAGGAATTACCCGCAAGCCTGAATCAAAATTAGTCAACGTAAGTACCTGGCTAAAATTTAAATTACCATTTGAAGTAGTAGAATCGATTTTATTTTTGGCAACTACTTCAAAATGTCCAAAACTATCAGGTATCTCAAACCAGGAAAGCCTGTAAGTATTATCCGGCATTGAGGTTTCTACACGGTAATTTAACTGCTGGCCTATGAGGATATTATTTTTATCTATTGAAGTTTTTACAGTTGGTAATTGTGCAAAAGAATTTTGAACACAAAACAGGCAAAAAGAAACCAACATGATTATAACCGTCCTAATATATTTAACGCTATTGCTCAATTGCTGTTTATTCACTTTTTTTTCCTTCTTAAAAAAAACTGTTGCAAAATTTTTACATAATCTTCATCGGTGCGTATATGCAACGAATCGGCGCCGGATTTTTTAAAAATATTTTTACAGAGCGCGCTCTGATTTATAAAATTCTGATGGTAATTGTGTCTCACCATTGTATCGGAAGTATCAAGCCATTGCGCTTTCTGTGTTTCTAAATCCTGAACTTTTACCATCCCAATATCGGGCAACTGGCTATCCATTTTATCATAAACCTTCAGTCCGATCACATCATGCCTTCTTCCCATTACCCGCAATCCATGTTCATAGTTTTCATCAATAAAATCACTCATTATAAAAGCAATACTTTTTTGGGTGTTAGCTCTTTGGAAATACTTTAACGCTTCGCTAATATTAGTACCTGTTCGTTTAGGTGTAGCTGTTAGTAATTCGCGTACAATATAGAGCGCATGTTCTTTTCCTTTTTTGGGGGGAATATATTTCTCCACTTTATCACTGAAAAATATTACACCTACTTTATCATTATTATTGATGGCACTGAATGTTAGCACAGCACCTACTTCAGTAATTAAATCCCTTTTGCGCTGGTGAACCGTACCAAATAATGAACTGGCACTTACATCAATCAATAATATAACAGTAAGCTCCCTTTCTTCTTCAAAAACTTTTGTAAATGGATGCGCATAGCGTGCACTTACATTCCAGTCAATAAACCTGACATCATCACCATGATAATATTCCCGCACTTCTCTAAACCTCATACCTTTTCCTTTAAAAGCAGAGTGGTATTCACCGGTAAAAAGATGCGTAGTGATCTTTTTACTGATGATCTCCAGTTCTTTTACTTTTTTTATTATATCGGCGGTGGTGAGCAATTATTTAATTAATTGATTATTTAATTATTGTAAACTGATTAATATCTCATACTTCTAAGGCACATTAACGGCCTTCAATATTTCAGCAATTACCATCTCTACATTTATATTTTCAGCTTCAGCTTCATAAGTAAGGCCTATGCGATGGCGTAATACATCTTTACAAATATTTCTTACATCCTCTGGAATTACGTATCCACGTTTATTTAAATAGGCATACGTTTTTGCAGCTAATGCGAGATTGATGCTGGCCCGCGGCGATCCTCCAAAAGAAATCAGCGGTTTCAGTTTAAGCAAATTATATTCATCAGGATACCGGGTTGCAAAAACAATATCAATTATATATTGTTCCACTTTTTCATCCATATAAACCTGCCTTACCAATTGCCTAGCATTTAAAATTTCCTGTGAAGATACAACGGCGTTTATGCGTGGCTGTTCCAGGCCTAGTACATTTTGCCTTATAATAGATTGTTCCTCGGTCCTTGAAGGATAATCAATGATTACTTTGAGCATAAATCGGTCAACCTGTGCTTCGGGTAAAGGATAAGTGCCTTCCTGTTCAATCGGGTTTTGAGTAGCCAATACTAAAAAGGGTTCTTCAAGGAGGTAAGAATTATTC
>DATCMY010000090.1:0-17174 GCA_036565505.1 Hanamia sp. | reverse complement strand
CAATTATCAATACAATATTTCAAGCGAGGCGAATCCTGTAAATGCCTATTCTTTAGGTTTTAATATTAACCAGGAAAATTTTAAAGCTCACTTTAATTACTTTGCAAATAGTAAGCATACCATTGAATTTGGCATCAATAGTATATTGTATAAACTTGACCCCGGTACTTATAAACCTTTAGGAAAACAATCACTGGTTGTTCCGGACAAAATGCAGCAGGAACAAGGATTGGAAAGTGCTTTATATATCAGTGATAAATATAGCATCAGTTCAGCATTTTCAATCGAAGGCGGACTAAGATATTCAATGTTTAATGTACTTGGCCCCGATAGTTTTAATGTATATCCTTCAGGCATACCTAAAACTCAGGATAATATTATAGGTACTAATTATTATGGCAAAAATAAATTCATAAAAACATACCAGGGGCCGGAAATAAGATTGTCGGCCCGTTATGCATTTACTGATGATTTTTCTGTTAAGGCCGGTTATAATACGCAACGGCAATACATACATGTACTTTCCAATACTGCGGCAGAAGCGCCTACAGATATATGGAAGCTAAGCGATCCTAATATTAAGCCACAATTTGGCCAGCAGGTTTCCTTGGGCTTTTATAAAAATTTAAAATCCAATACCATCGAAACATCGGTAGAGGTTTATTACAAAAAAATAAGAGATTATCTCGATTATAAGAGTGGTGCGGTTTTGGTTTTAAATCATCACATAGAAACAGATGTGATCAGTACCAAAGGAAAAGCATACGGTGTTGAATTGCTTATTAAAAAAGTTACAGGAAAAATAAACGGATGGCTAAGTTATACCTGGTCAAGAACATTATTGAAGGCCAATGATCCCACCCAGGGTGAAATAATTAATGGCGGAAAATATTATCCAGCCAATTATGATAAGCCGAACGATATTACTTTTATCAGTAATTACAGGCTTAATCACCGGCTTAGTTTCTCATTGAATGCAACCTATAGCACAGGAAGACCAATTACTTTACCTATAGGTAGATTTTTTTATGACAATTCTGAAAGGACTTTGTATGCTAATAGGAACGCCAATAGAATTCCCGATTATTTTAGAACAGACTTTTCAATAAATCTTGATGGTAATTATAAGGTTCATCAAAAAACACATAATTCGTGGACAATAGGTGTTTATAATCTTACAGGAAGAAAAAATCCATATTCGGTATATTTTGTTTCTGAAAACGGAATTGTAAACGGGTATAAGCTTTCCATTTTTGGAAACCCCATTCCATTTATAAATTTTAATATTAAGTTTTAATAAGACCTGCAATGAAAAAATTATTTATCTATATTCTTTTTCTTATAATCGCAGCAGGATGTAAAGAAAAATATCTTCCTCCCGTACAATCTCCCAATACAGGTTACCTTGTTGTGGAAGGGTTTATCAATAGCGGGCAGGAACCAACCAGCATAACGCTTACACGTACTACCAAACTCTATGATTCTGTAAATATTATATACGAACATAATGCAGTAGTAAATATCGAAGGCGAAAACCAGGAATCTTTTCCGCTTTCTGAAATTGGGAATGGAGTTTATCGTTCTTCTTCTTTAAATTTAAATAAAAACGAAAAATATCGTTTGAAAATAATGACGCAGGACGGAAAAGAATATGCTTCCGATTTTGCATCGGTTAAATCAACACCAGATATTGATAGTATAAGCTGGAAGCGAGAAAACGGTGGAGTAAAAATCTATGTAAATACACATGACCCACAAAATAATACCAGGTATTATCATTGGAAATATGAAGAAACATGGGAATTTCATTCTACCTATTATAGCTCTCTTTACTTTATTTTTGATCAAAATAATTTGCCAATTGGTGTTGCCTTCAGGAATGCGAATCAGAGTGTAGATACAACTATTCATAAATGCTGGAACACAGTTAATTCAACAAATATTAATTTAGGTTCTTCAGAAAAATTGAGCGAGGATGTAATTTATTTACCGCTCGTTTACATAGAGCCTGCCTCAGTTAAATTAAGTGTACTGTATAGTATTAATGTAAGGCAATATGCGTTAAGCCACGATGCTTATCTCTTTTTTCAAAGAATAAAAAAGAATACAGAGAATGTGGGATCTATTTTTGATGCGCAGCCTTCAGAATTGCAGGGAAATATTCATTGTATTACCAATCCTTCTGAAGTAGTGATAGGTTATATTGATATCTCCGAGGAAAAGCAAAAACGGATATTCATCAGCAATGACGAGCTGCCCGGATGGAATTATGACCAACATTGTGTGGAGACAATTCTCGATAACCAGCCTGATAGTCTTAAGAATTATGGAGCTGGGTTATGGCCGACTGTTGTATTTAGTCTTGGCCCTTTCGGGGGTGTAAAACAATTTTATGCTACCCCGGATGAACGTTGTATGAACTGCACCTTAACAGGTTCAAATATAAGACCTTCTTTTTGGCCTTAATTCTATTGATAATTTATAAGCAAACAGAAAAACGAAATATTTAAATGCCCACTGCTATTTTAAAATATTTAAATCAAATAAAAGCCTACCTATGTTTATTGGCAATCTGCCCGGTTTTTATTCTATCAACTGCAAGGGGACAGGGAAATTTAAATTCTATAAGAACAGCCTTTAATCAATACCATCAAAACACAATAAGGGAAAAAATATTCGTACATACTGATAAAAGCTTTTATGTAACAGGAGAAATAGCCTGGTTTAAATTGTATGTTGTTGACGCATCCAATAATAAGCCGCTCGATTTAAGTAAAGTTGCTTATGTAGAAATATTAGACTCTACTAATAAACAAATGCTTCGGGCTAAAATAGCTTTAAATAATGCTGAAGGCAACGGCTCATTTTATTTACCGGTTAATCTTAATTCAGGCAATTACAAATTAAGGGCCTACACTAACTGGATGAAGAATTTTGGTGCTGAATATTTTTTTGAAAAAAATATTACTATCGTCAATGTTCAAAAAAGTATAGACCAGCCATTAAAAATGCATGCAGATAAATATGATATTCAGTTTTTTCCGGAAGGGGGTAATCTCGTAAATAATATTCCATCTACAATCGCTTTTAAAGGAACAGATGAATATGGAAAAGGAATCAATTTCACCGGCTTTTTTATTGATAATAATGATACCCTGCTTACATTTAAACCACTTCATGCCGGTATGGGTTCCTTTTCTCTTACACCTTTACCCGGTCATGTTTATAAGGCTTTGGTGAAAACTGCTTCAGGGGATTATGTTACAAAAGATCTTCCCACAGCGTATTCCAGCGGTTATGTCATGAGTCTTCTTGATTCAGCAGATAAGATTAAAGTAACGGTTCAATCTGATATTCTATCCGGCCATGAAATTTATTTATTTGCGCATACACATGAAATTATAAAAGTATCGCTTGGCAGTTTTTTGCAAAATGGGAAAGCTGTTTTTCTTTTTGATAAAGCAATGCTGGGTGATGGCATTTCTCACATTACCATTTTTAATGAGCAAAAGCAACCTGTTTGCGAAAGATTATATTTTAAAAAACCTGCAAAACAATTAGAAATAAAATTAAATTCAGATAAGGCAGAATATACAACAAGGAAGAAAGTAAGTATAAATATTCAAACTGGTAATACCGGACTAAAGAATGATTCCTCAAGCCTTTCAATGTCTGTCTATCTTTTAGATTCTCTTCAGTCATTTGATGCTGCATCTATTACCAGTTATTTGCTGCTTACCTCCGATTTAAAAGGATATATTGAAGATCCTGATTATTATTTTTTAAATGATGACCCCGAAACCTATACTGCACTTAATAACCTGGTGCTTATAAATGGGTGGAGGAGATTTAAATGGGAGGATATTTTTAAAAATGCAAAACCTTTTTTTGAATATGCCCCCGAATACAACGGGCCAATTATTGTTGGGAAAGTAATCAATACAATAACAGGTAACCCTGCAAGCAATATCGAAAGTTATATTTCAGTTCCTGGTTTCCAGGCAGCTTTTAAATCATCTTTCAGCGATAAAGATGGCCGGGTAAAATTTGAATTAAAAGACTATTATGGTTCCTCAGAAATTATCGTGCAACCAAATACCATGCGGGATAGTATATATAGAATAGATATAGCCGATCCTTTCAGCAAAACTTATTCTGGTAACCCTTTTCCTGAATTTACATTGCAGAAGGAAGCCGCCGGTTCTCTTCGTGAACAAAGCGTCAGTATGCAGGTGCAAAATATTTATTCAGGTAAAAGTTTAAAACAATTTAGCGCCCCTATCGTTGATTCTACCGCTTTTTTTATTACTCCGGATGCAACCTACCTGCTGGATAATTATACCCGGTTTGTAACTATTGAAGAAATATTAAGAGAATATGTTACCCTGGTTGATGTAAAAAAGAGAGAAGGAAATTTTCATTTCAGTCTTTTGGATTTTGCTACCAATCAAAAGTTTAGCACAGATCCGCTGGTATTACTGTATGGAGTACCTGTATTTGATCTCAATAAGTTTATGCTTATAGATCCTTTAAAATTAAATAAACTGGAAGTGCTGAACCGGAAGTATTTCTTCGGAGGTTCTATGTTTACCGGAATATTAAGCTGGACTTCTTCTAAAGGCGATATGGCAGATTACGACCCTGGTTCACATGCTACCATAATTGATTATGACGGGCTACAACGGGAACGGGAATTTTACTCGCCGGTTTACACAACTGAAGCACAGCGATCAAACCATTTGCCAGATTTTAGAAATGTTTTATTATGGTCGCCCCATATAAAAATAGGAGAGGGGGCCTCTAAAGAAATTAATTTCTATACATCTGATATACATGGAAAATATAGGGTTGTTATACAGGGAATTTCATTATCAGGGCTTGCCGGTTTTGAAACCTCCACTTTTACGGTAGACCCACCATCAAAATGATTTTTATACTTTCTATAGCATATGTGTAATAGTGCAGGATGGCCATTCTTAAAGCAGGATTTCATAGGGTAATGCCAGGCAGAAAGTAGATAGATTTTAAATGCTCCCGGTTTCTTATTATAATTAATTTTTGCGATTAATTTATCTAATTTTGTATAGAATTGCTATTGATATGTTATTCGCTTCAAAAATATTTCTTTCCTCATAGCGGTATTATTTTTATTCAAGTTAAAATGATTGCTACAATGAATTATAAAAAAATATTCATCCTGTTCTTATGCACAATGTTTTTTACATACTCATTTGGGCAAGATAATGATCAGCAAAAGTTAGATTCTTTTTCAGGGAAATTTATTACGGCTATCAGGACACATGAGAAACAACGGGTTTATTTGGTAACCGATAAATCTGTTTTTACTAATGGCGAAAGCATTTGGTTTAAAGCTTTTCTTTTAAATGCTATTTCGCAAAATATAAACACTAACAGCAGGTTTCTTTTTGTAGACCTGGTAAATGAAAAAGACAGCGTTATAAAAGTGGTGGTATTGGATGCTTTTAACAAGCAACTTAATTCGCGTATTATATTACCGGAATCTATAGCGACCGGGTATTATTGGCTTCGGGCGTATACAAGGCAAATGGCTGAGGGCGATGTCAATAACATTTGTGTAAAACCAATCTATATTGTTGACAGAATAAACGATAATAATTTAAGTAAACCCATTAAGAAAGGCAATAGCCAGGATACTATCCCAACAATAAATTTTTACCCGGAAGGAGGTTCTGTAATTACAGGTATTAACTCAGCAGTGGCATTGCGGGTAAGCCATCTAAATGGAATGCCATTAAGTATTGATGGTTTTATAAAAGATGATCATGAAGTAGTTATAGCGCACTTTACAACCAATAAAATCGGCTTTGGAAAAGTTGATTTTGAACCTTCAGGGTATAGAAAATATCATGCAGTAATTAACTGGCATGGTAAAGAGATAAGCTATCCTTTGCCGCCATTTAATTTTTATAAAGGCCAGGTATCTGTTACCAAACAATCTACTGGTTATAAATTAAGGATCTTATTGGGTGACTCTATTTATAGAAAAGATTTTGTTACTTATCTTATCGGTATTTCAAAAGACAGTTTAATTTTTGCAAGTATTGGTAGAGGGCTTTATGAAATACCTGTTGCTGAACATCAATTAACGGATGGTATAACTACCTTTTATTTATTTGACGAAAACTTTAAGCTGCTAAGTGAAAGAAGTATTTATGTGCACGATAACAATGTACGTATTAAGGCTGAAACTGATAAGCACTTATATGGCAAGCGTGATAAAGTTGCATTGAATATATCCATAACTGATGCTAATCAACATCCCATTCCTTCGCTTATTGCTATATCCGTAACCGATACGATTTTTAAAGATCCCAATGAGGATTGTGCTCTTCCCGGTAATGATTACACGCAACAGGCAATTGACAATATGTTCCTGGAAAGCAATGAATGTCTTACTGAAAATGATATTGACCTGCTGATGCTTGCAAGGAATGACACTTACCCAACACTTAGCAAGATGGCAGATCAACCAACTGCTATGGACACGGATAGTTTATTATACATAAAAGGAACCGTATTGGATACAAAGAATGAGCCTTCGGCAAATAAAATAATAACATTGCTCTTCAATTCAGGTGATCTTAATCTGCATTCCGATACAACAGATAATGCAGGCCGTTTTTGTTTTCCGTTTGCGAATTATACCGACAGCATGCAGTTTGCTTTACAAGTAAGAGACTTAAAGGGCCGTGCACAGAATGATAAGATCCTACTTGATAATCCTGATTATCCAAAGGTAAGTACACCTGTTTCTTTAAAGCAATATCTGCCTGTACAACCAAAAGAAGCAAAAAAATATATCAATAAATACTACGAATCTTTATTGGTTGATGATGACAAACACTTGTTACCCCGTGTTACTGTAACCAATCCCAAAAAAGCAGTGAATTATGACCAATCAAAAAGAGTAAGCTCCAGTTCGGTTATTCTTACATCAAAAGAACTGAATGAAAGAAATAGTGTAGGCAATGCCGTCTTAAATGTAGGCGGTATGCATTTACTAAACGGAGTTCTTGTAATGAATGGTCTTACATCAATGAAAGCTCCTGATCTTACATCAGAGCCATTGCTTTTAATAAATGGAGCGGAGGCTTCATTATCTCCGGGTATAGGAGAAAGCAGCCAGGTTTTGAGTTATTTAAATAGCCTTAATCCTAAAAACATTGATTTTATAGAAATTCTGAAAGGCCCGGAAGGAGCTAACTATGGAGTAAGAGGTGGTAATGGAGTGATACTTGTGAACATGTCCAATACAAGCAGAGATCCGATTCAGAATGGAGGTAACTTAAAAACATTTTATGCAAAAGGTGTTTCAATTCCTGGGCTGTTTCCAAATGTAGACTATCAACAAAAGAATGTAAAGCCGGCAACCGCCGATACCCGTTCAACACTATTTTGGAATGGAAGTTTTTTAAACGATGATACCAATAACGCAACACTCACTTTTTATACAAGCGATATTCCCGCAACTTATAAAGCCACCATTACAGGTATCACTATTCATGGGGATATCATTTATAAAACAATAACCTTTCAAAGTAAATGAGGAGACAATTAGTTTGCGTGCGCATTATGGAGTCGTTATTAATTATATCAAAGCAAACTTCTGCAAGTAAAAAATGTATCTTTAAGAATAAAATAAATCAGTTTCGGTATAAGCGGCACAGCCAGCACTAATTTAAGGGTTGATCACAGAATGTCCGGCCATCGCAAATACCTTAACCTTGATTGTTAATTTAAAAAGGGGTGGTGAAACTAAGAACCAAAATATAAAAGGTTATTATTAATCAAAATATTGCAGGAATGCATTTACTCCGTTATTTTAAATTAGACAGATTTATTCTTGTTCTATCTTTTTTTTGGGCTAATCATGCATTTTCACAATGTTCACCTCAAACCGGCCCGCCCCCTTCTAATCTCATTTTTAATACAGGTGGAAATGGAATCGGTGGCGCTTTGCCACCTTCAACAGCAGATCGCAATTGGGCGATTGCAATAGATTCAATTAACGGAACTTATAATCCGGCTATTGTTATGGACTCTTTACCACCTGATTATTACCTAAGCCCATGGCGGGATTCCAGGTGGATATCTATAAGCAGAACAGGAATTCATACCCTGAACAGGAACTTTTTTTATAAAATGAATTTTAATTTACCCTGTACAAATCCTTGTGGTATAAGTTTTGACTCCAGTGGTTCATTTTGTTTGAGTCTTGATCTTCTTGCAGATAATTCCATTTATGAGATCTATGTAAATGGCATACCTCAAAGTGGCAATTTAGGAAATATGATTCCGGTTCTTCCAGACCCTTATCATGCTGTTGGCCTTAATGTAAAGGGGATGATTTCTGTTTCATTATGTCATAACTGGAAGGCAGGTAATAACACCGTGGTAATTCAGGTTGCTTCCAGCGCTCCTGTTACAGGTCTATTGGTTCAGGCATCAACAGTATTTCAACATGAACTTTCTAATTTTGTAGTGGCATCCATTTGCAAAGACGAAGTGTATCATTTCGGAAACCAAAACCTTACACAGCCTGGGTTTGTTTATCAAACATTTAAAACAGCATCTGGTTGTGATTCTACTGTTGGTTTAGATTTGATGGTAAAACCTATTTCATATACAACCATTGATCAATCCATTTGCGAGGGAGCAAGTTTTATGGGGCATACTATATCCGGTACCTATATTGATACCTTCAAAGCTGTAAATGGCTGCGATAGTTTACGCATTCTTAACCTGGCAGTAAAACAAAAGCCCACGCCATACCTGGGTGTCAATACAGAATTCTGCAAAGGAGATTCCCTGTTACTTTCTCCGGGTAAATTTCTCACTTATTTATGGCAGGATTCTTCAACGAAAGATCATTTTGTGGTAAAGGTGCCAGGCTTGTATTCAGTTGTGGTAAGTGATATTTGTGGCACAGGAAAAGAAGAAATAGCTATCAGCGAAAAGGACTGTCTCCTCTATTTCCCAAATGCATTTACACCAAATGGAGATGGCAAAAATGACAATTTCAAAATTCTAACGGCTTATCAATTTCAGCAATACGATCTTTCTGTTTATAACCAGTGGGGACAAAAAGTATTTAAAACCACAAATCCATTTGAAGGGTGGGATGGAACATGGAAAGGAAGCAGACAACAAACTGCTGTCTATGTTTGGGTATGCAAGTATAAAAAATCTGATGTGGCAACTACCATAAGAGGAACTGTTGTATTGATTCGCTAATGACGGAATAATATCAGCAAATCTACTATGAATTTTTAAGGAAAGCTCTTGCACAGGTAAGGAGAATGCGCCAGAAGATACTTGTGGCAGCCGTATTTATTGTATCACTATCTTTTGTATAGTGTTATTTGCCTTTATTAAATAAAGGCCTTTTGCATACCGGCTAACATCAATATTTTTTGTACCTGCATTTACCTGCTGCTGCCAAAGCAATTTACCATTGGCATTGTATAGTGCAAGGCCTGTGGCAATATTTACCTGCACCGTTAATATCCCATTGGTTACAGGGTTAGCCATCATAATGGTAAATGGTTCCTCTGTTGCCGAAAACTTTAGGGATCTTATTTCGCTATAGCTGTATTTGCCGTCCCTGTCTGTTTGTATAATCCGGTAATAATTGATACCTGTTACAGGGCTCTTATGTACATAACTATAATGGCTGGTACTACTGCTGTTGCCTGCCGCTGGCTGTATGCCAATGTCTGTCCAGCCGATACCATCGTTGCTGTGTTGAAGGGTAAAGTTCTTTGTGTTTTGCTCCTGTGCCGTTGCCCATTGCAGTAATATAGTTTGGTTTTGTTTGATAGCCGTAAACGAAAGCCAAACCAGTGGTAAAGGTGCTGCCTGGTCGGCCAGGGTAAGTTCGTTAAGGGTAACGCTGCTCAGGCCAGTAGTCAATACAAAATTATTGGTACCGTCACGGGTCGTTGCAGCATAGGCTCCCCAATTTGTTCCATTGTAAATATTAAGGGTAAGCGCATTTTCGGCAATACCATTTAGCTCGGCTCCATCGGTATAATTTATTTGTACCGAACCAGTGTATGGGTTGCTGTTATTACTGAATTGATACACCCGTGATATGTAAGTATTGGTAGGTGTATGAATAGCCGTAGCAGATTTACTCAGCGTTGTGTTACTAAGGGTAAAAGTGGCTGAAGGGATAAGCGTAAGGCCATCCACGCTAAAATTAGTGCCTGCCAGGATGGTCATATCGGTACCGGCGGAAACTTTTAAAATTTGGGACTGTGCCGTGCCAATAAATATAAGGGCAGAAAAAATAAATAGAAGTTTTTTCATCAAAGCTGCATTTGTTGTTGTTGGGGGTTTTATATTGACGAATGTGCAGTATATAAACCCTGTAAAATATTTATTTGAATACTAACTAAACTCCATGTTAATAAAGCATTACAGCCATCTCTAACAACAACCTGACTGGGAGGTGCATCTTTATGACAGTTATTCTTCTTTCCTGAAATTTGAGGAGCAAGATAATTAAAAACTCTGAATTGGGATTCCCTTATCACCCTGCTCAATTGAATGCCTCAGCAAAATGAACGGTTGATTTGCGTAAAGCCAATTGTCAATTTAAAGTAAAATATTTTAGTAAGTAAATTTAAATTATTTGAAATTCCATGGCATCATCCTCAATGAAACATAGGATATGCTATTCAATTTTTATTATTTATTACAAGCATAGTTACACGAGGTAAAAAAGTTTTGATGCCTGCCTGAGCAAAGGTGAGCATACTTCAATAGGTATTTTGTATCATTGCAAATAAATGATTTTTATGATTACTTTTTTACGACGGATTCTCTTACTTTTCATTGTTTCTTTTTACTGTATCAGCAGCATTCATGCACAGGTTAAAATAGGCAGTAACCCTACAATTGTTAATGCTAATTCTTTGCTGGAACTTGAAAGTACAGGCAAAGGATTATTACTGCCAAGGTCTTCTTCGGCCCAGATAAGTGCTATGACCTCCGTTCCTTCAGGGATGTTATTATTCAATACAACAGATTCTGCCTTGTATTTAAAAAGAGATACCGGTTGGGTAGTGATTCCTGTATCAATGCAGGGTGTAAATGCAACGTTGCAACCAACCACTACACCTGCTTATGCTGATTTTTATGCTTTGATGCCACCTGATAATGCCGCCACTGTTGCAACAGGAGGATCAGTAGAATTCCCGCAAGATGGACCGGTGTCGGGTACAATAAGCCGGATTTCCCCCTCTGGCTTTAATTTACAGGACATAGGTACCTACCAGGTAATGTTTCAGGTAAGTGTAAATGAAGCAGGACAATTAGTGGTAGCGCTCAATGGAACTGAATTAGCTTACACTGTTGTAGGGCGTGCAACGGGAACTAACCAAATAGTCGGAATGTGTATTATAACCACCACTTCTGCTAATTCAGTATTAGAAATAAAAAATCCTGCGGGGTCCTCCTATGCTCTAAGCATTACACCGTTTGCCGGTGGTGTGAATCCTGTATCAGCGCATCTTATTATTACCAAACTTAAATAATAACTATCCTCTTGTTGGATAGCGACCGCTCAATGTCATCACCAGTCAAAGCTAAAGGACACCCACACCGGGTGGGAAATATATTAAGGAATTTGACACGTATGGCGTTACCCATTTAAGGCTTCAGGAAAAAGAATAATCTTATAAAACAGAAATAGCGACACAGCCGGGTTTTCAATCTCCTGGTCTTTAAAAATAGCCAGGGTATTTGTATGTTCTGACCGTTTTATTTTTTTTTAGCTTTTATTATTTACCATTATTCCATTCATTATTTTTTCTATCCACATCAGGTAATACATTTTCAGGATCCAGTACTACCTTATCAAGTCTGGTTGTAGAATTATATTTAAAAGTCCAGGTGCCGCCACGCTGCCATATTTCAACCGGCAGTTGTATCGTTTCTGCTTCACCGTTAGCTTGAACAACTTTTACAATAGCGGGTAAAATCATCTTGCCTTTGTTAGTGATAGTGATCAGTGCTCCTTTGGATGGATCATTGTCAACGTAGGTTACAGACGTTATTGCCTGGTCAAATTTCCAGGTGGTAAAAAACCATTCTTTCCAAAGCCAGTTTAAATCTTCACCGGCCGCATTGTTGATGCAATGAAAGAAGTCGTAAGGTGTGGGATGCTTGAATGCCCATGCTTCCGTATACTTTCTGAAAGCATAATCAAACCGCTCTTTACCAACCACAACAGTCCGGAGCAGATTAAGTCCGTAAGCTGTTTTACCATAAAACTGGTAATGCTGTTCTTCATCCATTGCATCAGATGCCGTCATCAGCGGATCTTTGTACTGCATGAACTGTGTGTAATCACGGGAGCCAAAAAAACCTTTATCAAAATAGGCCGGGTCAGTTTTATACTCACCCTTGTTGAAGAGATCGTTTGCTCTATAGTTGATATAAGTATTAAAGCCTTCATCCTGCCACATATATCTTCTTTCGTTACTACCCACAATCATCGGGTACCAGTTATGCCCAATTTCGTGTGCTATCAAAAACCATAAACGGGCTTTGGTTTCTTTATAGTTATTAAAGATCATCCCGGGATATTCCATGCCACCCGTAATCCCCGCATTGCTCACTGCAATGTTCCATGGGTATTCAAAAAAGTTTTTAGAATATATTTCTATGCTTGCTTTTAAATATTCTGTTGATCTTGTCCAGGCGGTATCACCCATACTTTCTACCGGGTAACACGACATGGCAAGCGCCTTACGCCCTGAAGGTAAATTTATCTTCGCGGCATCCCAAATCATAGCCTTGCCTGCTGCCCAGCCCACATCTCTTGTATGCTTCATAGTGAAATGCCAGGTAAGATTTCCTTTGGAAGCCGGGCGTGTGGATGATTTGCCCGCTTCATCAGCTCCAATGATGGTAACTGTTTTGTCACTTGTTTTTGCGAGGGCAAGTCTTTTTATTTCTTCGGTTGTTAATACTTTTGTTGGGTTTTGCAAATCTCCCGAACCATATATGATCATCTCCGCAGGTGCCGTTATGTAATAATCATAATCGCCGTAGTCGCAATAAAATTCTCCGAGGCTCATGTAGGGTAGCGTGTTCCAGCCTTCCACATCATCATATACACACATGCGTGGATACCATTGCCCTATTTGATAAATAACACCATTTTTAGTGTACTGTCTTCCAAAGCGGCCGGCTCCATCAAGCGGAATATTAAAACTGAAATTTATTTTTATGGAAACTTTATCTCCTTTAGATTGCATCGGTGTTTTTAAACGAATCTGCATCCTGGTATCGCTGATGACCGGTTGGGTAGTGTAGGTTGTTCCGCCCTGGCTTATTGTTACATCCTTAATTTGATAACCACCATTGTTTTTCCCAAGCACACTGAAATAATCACCGGGGTATCGTGTAGCCGCAACAGATCTTGACGAAGGCTTAAATATATTTTGATCGAGCTGAAGCCATAAATAGTCGAGTTGATCGGGACTGTTATTAGTGTAAGTAATAGTTACGTCACCAGTTACAGAAGTATCCTTTTCACTAAATGTGGCATGTATGAGATAGCTGGAATTGTTTTGCCAGTATAAAGGCCCGGGTATTCCTTTGGCCGAACGGAAAGCATTACCTGCCGGAGGATTAAAATTTTGCACAAAGAAATCATGCGGATTGTAGGCTGCGACGTCACTTCCATTTTGTGCATGTAAAAGACAAACAGACAATAATTGAACACAGAGTAATAATATTTTTTTCATGATGCAATGTTTGAATTGGGGAGCGATTTATATTTTCGGCTCATAAGTAAATATACAAATCTCTATTAAGTAATAGCACAAGGACGCTTGCCTAACACACGTATTGCAACCTTGTACCAAAAAAGGGGAACGCCTACTTTTCAGCAAAGTGGCTACTAATCTACTATAGCCCGGTGTCGGTCAACAAACAATAACCAAAAGCCCCCGGCAAGTTGATTCTTGTCGGGGGCTTTTTATGCGGGGCTTTCGGCTATTGTACTTTAATGTTAGCGGTTTTTTTTTAGCGTAGTTATTAATTACAATATGTATCCAACAACCATTTTTCCGTTCCATTTTTTTTAGCACGTTTAGCCACACTTCGAATAATAGGGGAAAGTAGCGACATCCAACCAGACGCATTTGAATCAGAGATTGCCAATGCGACTGCAAGGTGAGCAAAAGTTTTCGGCTTCCCTTTTTTATCAGAAAGACCATCATAGGCAAGGCCATAAAGAATTTTTATGAAATTTTCCATACCAGGATGTCCAGGCGTTAATGTTATATTAAACTTCACTTTATCATTTGTTTCATTATAAAACCGATGCGGTGTTCCAGCAGGAACATTAATTGATTCTCCTACATTTAATTTTTTTTTGTCCTTGCCAACTTGTAAGTATAAAATACCTTCTTGCACTTGAAAATTTTCTGAAAATGCATTGTGATAATGCAATGGAGGACCATCGCTTTTACCTAATTCGATTTCCATAAGTGTATATTCTCCATTTGTTTCTTCCGAAGTTTTTATAAATGTAGCAGTATCGTTAATGGCTGGGTTAACAAAAATTCTCTTTTGCATAATTGAAGTTTTAAAATGTAAACCTTTTATTCATTAAAATTATTGGCAATCAAGTTAGACTAAAATTTAGGTACTTTAAGATATAATTTCCGATATCGTAAAAAATTACAGAAATAGTCGAAACTTGTTTTTCCTATAGCCCCGGTGCTGGTTCAACAAACAATAACCAAACACCCCCGGCAAGTTGATTCTTGCCGGGGGCTTTTTATGTAGGGCTTTCGGCTATTGTACTTAATGTTTTAGTGGCAGTTACTTAGAAATCTTATTTTCCTTGTCGCCTTGCTCATGTTCTTTCCATGTTCTATGAAATGTGCTTATTGCACCGCTAGGTTCAATATGTAAAGTATAATAGTCGCCTTCAAAATAAACGCTTTTCTTGCCATAGCGACTGTATCTCTTTCCGGGGTTCTTTTCAAAAAAGTCTTGAATCTCGTCATTAATCTTTTCAATTACCTTATCAATTACCATGAGCACATCTTCTTCATTCCATTGGAAATTACTTTTATGTGCAAACTGTTTATTTATTTTCATTTCCTCAACATGGCGCATGTGAACATGTAAATAACGATCAACATCAAGATAGATGGCTTTTTTCCCTATAACATTAATATGCTTTTCTTGATACTTACTGATGCGAACCAATAGTTTAGTTGCTGAATTTAAATCCTCCTTTGCTAATTTAGATAGGCTACTTCCAGTTTCCTTTAAATATTTGTCAAGCAAATCCATATCATCATTATCCTTTTTTCTGATGAATTGTCCTAATCGCTTTTTATCGCTATCATTTGCTTCCTCTCTTTCGTATTTTATTTTTAAATATTCAAATTCAACTCCGGGATCCATATTTTCACCATCATGATATATTTCATTTCTTTCCTTATCTGACAATATCTCTGATTCATAGTAAAATTTACCAGCAAGATAAAATTGTCTTTTCTTTGGACTCAAACCTGTACCGCTATCAACTAATCTTTTCGCAATGCCGTACATCCAATCAAAGTCTCTTCCTTTTGGTTGGATGTGTATTGGGATTTCAATTTTTGTGATAGTTCTCTTCTCTTTTGAGTGAAAGGTGTTTTGAGTGTCGCTTTTAAAATAGAGTATTGATGCAATATCTTTTGTATTGATACCTTCAACCTGAAGTTGCTTTATTTTTTCCACATCAAGTTGGGATGTAAGGTGCCGTACCTTAATTATTCCGGCCATAATGGAATCTGGGTTTTTAATACGTTGGTCAAGCTCTTCTCTTTCGTATTGTGTATACAGAAATAAAACTGTTACATGCGGTCCGTACAGTTTGAATGAGTCACTGTCAGTTTTAAAGATTACTGTTGCTGTCCTATCTTGCCTGCCGACAAGTGCATATACTTCTTCTTCGGAATAGTCCATTTAACAAATTTCTATTTTTAGGTTGGAATATTTGATTTACGGAGGGATCTTGAAATTACCGCTAACACTTAGTATTGATCCTATAAGATGTAATAGTACAAAAAAAATCATAATTCATTTCCGATTATTTAGCGTTAGATATTTTGTACCAGTCTGCCGCCAGGCAGGTTGCTATTAGTACAATCGGAATTTTACTGTCCCGGCGGGGTTTACACAGCATAAACCTTAAAGCATAATTTATTATCCGTGTAACCCCGACGTTTAATAAACTTCACATAAAAGGAAAGGCATACTTTAAATTTTTGCAGGTGGTTGATGCATCGGGGTTCCCGGAAACTATTTTTAATTCAGAAGATTCATTAGCGGGAAACCCCGCTGAGACACAAAGTTGAAGTTATGATTTTTAGTTGAGCAGAGTTACACTCCTCCCTCGGTTGGTGTCTTCAATCCGTCATTCAAATTTTACAAATTCATCTGGATGCTCTCTTGCATACTTTTCAATTAGTTCCATTGTTATGTCATGCCTTACATAATAAATACTGTCGTATTCGTCAAGGCTTTTTAGGCTGTCATATAATGGCTGCCAATCATCTTTTTGTCTTTGCGAAATGAACTGTTCTTTATGTTTTAAATATTCCAGGTCGGCTTTGTTGACCAAGTCAAGCATTGAAGTATCACCAATTAATTTAAGTCCGTCAATTATCGGCGGCACATATTTTCTGTTGTCGTTCCAATAAAATTGTATGAAACCCCCGTTTGTAACTTCAGCATCCAAATACCAAAAGAAATAAAGCGCTTTTTGTCCTGGTGAAAATCTTTTTGAAAGTAATTTTTCATCTTCTTTTCCTTTAGCAATATTGATTTGTTCTAAAACTGCCCAACCAAAGTCCCAGCCATGTGAAGTGTCAAACTTGGTTTTGTCAAACAACGGCTGCAGGTGATCGCTTGTGTTAAATGTGTTATAGAGTTCCATTGAATTTATCCCCCGATAATAACTCTATAAATTTGCTGATTAGCAGGCTGTCTTAACCCACATTGCAGCTATCCAGACTCTAATAGCCGTCGTTGTTGGGTTTCAATTTTTTTGAGTTCCACTTTGTGTACTACGGATTTTCGTTTTTTGAATGGCTTGTAGTTGGTCTTTAGGA
>DATCMY010000089.1:0-2311 GCA_036565505.1 Hanamia sp. | reverse complement strand
AATTCTTTTCTTGGTGATACAACAGAAATTTATAGCGAGTTCAATCGTGTGTTCAACAAGTTCGCATCACAAAATGTTAGTGATGTTGTAATTGATCTGAGATATAATGGTGGCGGATATGTTTCTGTTCAGGAGAAGCTTGCAGATTATCTTGTATCATCATCATCCAATAATAATCTTATGATGAAGGAGCAATACAACGATAAAAATTCAGCATACAATTCCTCTACCTACTTCAAAAAACTTGGATCATTAAATCTTGGCAGGATATTTTTTATTGTCACCAGCGGCACGGCTTCTGCAAGTGAATTGCTGATAAATAATTTAAAGCCTTACATGGATGTAAAATTAATTGGCCCTACCAACACACATGGTAAGCCTGTTGGCTTCTTCCCTATCCCAGTTGGCGACTGGTATATTTTCCCTGTCTCTTTCCGTTCTACAAATGCAAACGGCAATGGAAATTATTTCAGTGGTTTTGCTCCCGATTCAAAAGTGAATGACGGCTTAACTAAAGATTGGGGAGATATTACTGAATTATGTTTGGCAAGTGCAATTAAATATATTAACAGCGGAGCATTCAGGCTTTCAACAGAAACCTTCCAGGATCAATTGCCAGAGGTTAAACAAAGCAATTTAATTTTAGATGAACCCTCTTTTAAAGGAACTATTTCTACAGGAAGAACGTTTAAATAAGATAAAGGCTATCCATTTAGAATTCTCTGGTTTTCTTAGTACATTTATTATTAAATAAAAAACAGCTTGAAAATGCAACTGAAAAACAAAAAGTATTTATTGATATTGGCTATGGCTATGAGCATTTTTGCCTCGTGCCAAAAAGGAATAAAAGATACTTCTCCTACACCAATAGTATCCGCAGATGATAACGTAAAGGACTCTGTACTCTTAGTTACCAAGGAACTTTATTTATGGTACAGCCAAATTCCGTCTACATTCAATCCAGGAAGTTACGCAGACCCTTCGGCTATCATGACTGCTATCCGGCAATATAGTATAGAACCTGGTTTTACTGGGTCAGTAGATCGTTGGAGTTTTGCAATGAGACAAGCTGATTATAACAATTTAAGTAATGGAATTTCAGGAGATTTTGGAATAGGTGCAGGTTTTGTTTCATCGACTGATCTAAGAGTAAGCTCTGTACAAAAAGCATCCCCCGCAGGATTGGCAAGTATTCACAGGGGCTGGCAAATTATTAAAGTAAACGGAAGCACGAGTATTACTACATCCTCTACAGATATAGATTTTCTTAACAATGCAATTTTCAACAGCCAAAGTACAGCATTTACTTTCCGTAAGCCGGATGGCAGCACAGTAGATATAACTTTAAACGTTGCTTCGTACCAGGAACACCCTGTTTTTATAGATACTGTTTATTCAATTAGTAGCAAAAAGATTGGTTACATGGGCTTTAGTTCCTTTCTTGGCGATACTACCGAAATATCTAATGAATTTAATCGGGTTTTCAACCGCTTTAGTGCAGCTGGAGTTAATGATGTAATAATTGACCTGCGTTATAATGGCGGAGGCTATGTGTCAATAGCACAACAGCTCAGCAATTACCTGGCACCTTCATCAGCAAACGGGCAATTGATGATGAGCCAAAAATATAATGATAAATATTCGCAATATAATACCTCTGCAAATTTTGTAAAGGCAGGCTCACTAAACCTAACCCGGATCTTTTTTATTGTTGGTGCCGGAACTGCTTCTGCAAGTGAACTAACCATCAATAACCTTAAACCGTATATGGATGTTGAATTGGTAGGTCAAACTACGCATGGTAAACCGGTAGCATTCTTTCCTTATCCTGTTGGCGACTGGTACATATTTCCGGTTTCTATCCGCAGCACCAACAAAAATGGCGATGGCAATTACTTTAACGGATTTACTCCTAACTCACAGGTTAGTGACGGAATCACAAAAGATTGGGGAGATATTACTGAAACAAGTTTGGCAAGTGCTATAAAATATATTACAACAGGATCGTACAGACTTCAGGCTGATCAAATATATGTAGAGCAACCTGAAGTGAAAAGTAGTAATATCATTTTAAATGAGCATAATTTTAAAGGAACAATTATAAAGAATAAAATATTTAAATAAAATAGATTGTATAAAATATAAGTCCCGTTTTTTTAGCGGGACTTTTTTATTTTGAATCCTTTTTAGTTTTCTTCTTGTATTTTGATCTTTTATATTTCTGTTTTACAGCCGGTGTTTTTGAGATCACTTTTGCAGGAGCTGTTTTAATTCCGGTTGAATCTGAAATAGTTTTTTTCTGGATGAGTAC
>DATCMY010000088.1:0-11862 GCA_036565505.1 Hanamia sp. | reverse complement strand
AGGTTTATCAATATAGTATCTCCGGGGCTTCGTACTAATTTTAATTTCCAGGCAGCAGTATCAAAACTGCTTTTCAACCCTATGTCACCGTTAACCCTTACTCTTTTAACAGCGGCGGCAAGAGGGTAGGTTTTTGCAAGGTGTTTAGCCTTTAAAAAATTAGAAAAGAAGTTTTCATTTGCGTTTAAAACTTTTCTGAGTGGCTTTGGTGCACCCGCAACATCCGGTTGATTATGTATCCATTTCCAGAAAAATATAGCCGCTATTATGAAAATAGCAAATAGAATAAATGCCAGGATGCTTTTGTTCCTGAATTTTTTTGAAGAGATTATTATTACTTCCTTATCATTCATCTGTATTTATTTTTAGATCGGAATCATCTGCTGCTGAGTTATTTTTTTCTGGTTCTATTCTGTCGGTAAAGTTTTTTCCTTTATTCGATGAAATATTTTCTGTCGGTTTTTTATCAATAACTGGTTCTTTTTTATTCAAGTCCATTTGATTTGCTATAACCGGAGAAGGAATTAAAACTTCCTTTTCGGCAGGCAAAACAAAAAGCCCGGTAACCATACTTTGAAAATTATTCCAGCCTGTAAATATGACTTGTAAAATATGTATAAGAAAAAATAAGGTAAATAAAATGGTAAGGGTAAAATGCTCTATCCTGGCCCACTCATAACCGCCCAATAATGAAGTTAAGGTATGAAACTGTATTGGTTTGTAAATGGAAAGCCCTGTTAGCAAAGAACCAAAGCCCATAAAAATTACAACAGTGTAAGCGATCCTTTGTGCAGCATTGTATTTTTTTTGTGGAGGGGCCTGTTTTCGTAAGTGCAGATCATGCAATACTACCTTTATGGATTCTTTTAAAGATTTTTTATTGGGGAAAACCAATCTCCACTCTCCGGAAAATAGCAGGTACATTACATAAATAAAACCATTGAAAGCAAATACCCACATAAAGACAAAATGCAGGCTCATACCTTCTGCCAGGCGGAAAGGTATGTTGAGCGCTTTATAAAAACTGTCAGGAAAAAATCGAAGAATAGTTTTATCTCCCCAACCAATTCTATAAATATCATTGGCCCAATAAATCAGCAAACCACTCCAAACCATGATTGCCAGTACCGGGAAATTAATCCAGTGAAACCATCGAATTGCTAAAGGATGTTTTTTTTCTACTTTTTTCATTTGCTAAGTCAGAAATACATTTTATAGATACGAATATTTGATTAATAAAGTTCATAAAAAAATTTGATAAATGCATAACTGCCTTCGCATTAAGGAATTCATTATAAATGCATTTTCATTTAAAGACGATCATGGTGAGAATAATTATTTTTACCAAAAATATTTGTTAGCATAGGTTTTCCTTTTAAAGCATGATGTTTTAACTGAATTAACAATTGATTTGTAAATTGCGATAGGAGTTTTTTTTGAAAAATTCTTTTGAAAAATAATCATTATTAAAATTATTATTTATGGGTGTTTGGCATCAAATTGGTGAATATTTATGGATCATAAAAAAAGATCCGGATGCTCCGAAAACAAAATGGATTGGCTATATGCATTTCATCAACAGGCTGTCTATTTTACTTTTTTTAGTAGCGATGATCATCCTTATTGTAAGAATGATAAGAGGGTAGGAGCAAGCAATTCCATTTATTTAATAAAATCATAAATACTTTTCGCAGCATTGCGTGATGCATAGCCACCTTCTGAAAGTAATTCTTTTAAATCCTGATATTGCTTTTTAATTTTTTCTCTTTTTTCAGGATCAAATAATATCTTTTTCAATTCCACCGTAATTTTTTCCGGCGTTAGTTCATCCTGGATTAATTCTTTTACCACTTCTTTATTCATGATTAAGTTTACCAGGCTAATGTATTCTAACTTGATTAGCCGCCGGGCAATTTCATACGAAATCCGGCTGGCTTTATAACAAACAATTTCCGGTACATTAAATAATGCAGTTTCCAAGGTAGCAGTTCCGGATGTTACCAAAGCTGCAGTAGACATCATAAGTACATGGTATGTATTATTGGAAACAACATTTACATTTTCATAATTCCGGGTAAAAACTTCGTAAAAATTATCCTCGATTGAAGGCGCTTTTGCCACAATAAAATTATACTCAGGAAAATTTTTGGTAGCTTCCAGCATCACCGGTAGTTTGGTTTGTATTTCCTGCTTACGGCTGCCGGGTAATAAAGCAATCGTAGGTGAAGTAGCCCGAAGCCCTGCATGATTCTTTTTATAATTTTCAATAACATCTACCAGGGGATGGCCAACATATTCAACTTCAAAATTCCATTTTTTGTAAAATTGTTTTTCAAATGGAAGAATGACAATCATTTTATCAACATATTTTTTAATAGCCTTTACCCTGTTTTCTTTCCATGCCCATACCTGCGGAGAAATATAATAAACCGTTTTATAATTATTTTCTTTTGTCCATTTTGCCATTCGCAGATTGAAACCCGGGTAATCTATAAGTATGACCACATCAGGATTAAATTCAGCAATATCTTTTTTACAAAATTTAAAATTCTTTAAAATAGCAGGCAGATTTTTTATTACTTCTGCAAAACCCATAAAAGCAAGTTCTTTGTAATGCTTTACCAGCATGGCTCCTGTTGACTGCATCTTGTCGCCACCCCAACACCTGACATTGGCGCCCGCATCTAATTGCTGAAGTTCTTTTATAAGATTGCTTCCGTGTAAATCGCCGGAAGCTTCACCGGCTATAATGTAATATTTCATGCTTGTGCAATGTATGAAATTTGATTTGCGAAGTACGTTGTAAAAATTGGAAATTGAAAATTATGAATGTGATTTGCTTTTGCCTATTCCCATTATTAATATTTATTTTCTGTATCTATGTTAAATTTTTTAAAAGATGCAGCCTTTATTTTAAACTTTTCATCTTTACTTACATCGTATCAACCAATAAATTATGTTTGGAAAAAAATATTTTATTTAACAGACCCATTTCTTCAAAGGATAAATTAATAAATTAAATTTGGAAAGGTAATTCACCTCTTTAAAAAAAGATTATGAAAAAAATATTTAAAATACTTCTCGTTACATGCCTGGCTGCGGGAGTTTTTAATTTTGCTGAAGCGCAGAGAAGCCGCAACAATGGCGGATCGGGGAACAGAGGAAACGGCGGAAACGGTTATTCTCAGCATGAAGATCGGGGAAGCAGGGGGAATGCTATGCAACCGCGAATGGACCGGGGAAATTCTGGGCAAAGGAATATAGAACAAAGGAATGTAGAAAGAAGAACTCCACAAAATAACCAGGTTTTTGGGAACGCTGCCCCCCAAAGAAATCCAGGTAACATAAGATCATCTTCCCCACAAAGAAATATAGTCTCAAATCAAAGTTACAACAGGCCTTATTCTGTACCTCGTGATAATGACAGAAATATAAGACGTGATGATGATCGATATTCAAGGGTGAACAATCGTTATTACGATAATGATCGTTATAATAATTATTCGTATAGGAATGGATATAATGGCAGGACCGTTTTTATGTATGGACCGCGTTATACTGTAATCCCCCGAAACAGCATCTCCATTTATTTTGGTGGTAACCCTTATTATTATAATGATGGATATTTTTATGATTATTATGGTGGCTATTATCAACCCGTTTTCCCGCCCTTTGGAATTCGTGTAAGCATGCTACCTTTCGGATATACGAGGTTTTATATCGGTGTGAATCCTTTCTTTTATTATAATGGAATTTACTACAGGCAATATGATAACAACAACTACGAAGTTGTGGACGCACCAATGGGTGCAACGGTTTCCTCTTTACCGAAAGGCGCAAAATCAGTAGTAGTTAATGGAGAAAAATTATATGAGCTTAATGGTACTTATTATAAAGAAGATAGGGATTCTAAAGGAAATGATGTATATACTGTGGTTGGTAAAAATGGTGAAATAAATAATACTGTTGAAGGGGACAATGGTAGTGTTTCAGCGCCACCAGCTTCCCTGCAAATTGGAGATATAGTAAATCAGTTGCCCGAAGGTTCCAGGATAGTAACTATAAACGGTGAAAAAGTATATGCAACACCTGATAATACTTATCTCAAAGAAGAATCTGTTGATGGAGGAGTAGTTCAATATAAAGTAGTCGGGAAATAGTTTACCTGCTCAATAAATTATTTTTAATTCCGGCTTTATGCCGGTTTTTTTTGAAAAAAAATCCTGAAATCACTTCGCTTCAATATTCTTATCTATTCATTTTTTTCACCTGAAATTTCAATACTCATAATTAATATCCTTTAACAAATATGTTAAAGGATATAAGACTACTTTGTATAGTTTTATCAACGGTTTGAAGCTCCAGCCATGCTTTAGTAAATTTGCAATATCAATTGCATCGTTTTTCATTATAGGCTAACCCGCAATTAATTATTATTTTTTTTTAATCTTTCAATGCTTAATGCATTGTTGAATTTTAATTTTTCATGAGATATATATTTCTGCTTTTTACTGCAACATTTATTGTACTAAGCGCCACGGCTCAAATTGATAAGGAACCTTTGCCCACTGAGAATGCAGATATTACTCATTTACCGACAGGCAACAACATTTATGGAAAAGTGATAGACATTCAAAAAAATAAAGGCATGGAAGCCGCTTCTGTGCAATTGTATGCACGTATAGAAGATGAAGATACTCATAAAGTAAAAGATTCATTAGTCGCGGCAATGTTAACTAAACCCAATGGAGATTTTAATTTTGAAAACGTTTCTTCATTTAAGAATTTCCATTTGATAATTTCCGCAGTAGGTTATGATAATTATGATAAAATATTTCCTTTTACTAACCAGGAAACCGGAAAAACAAAATCAACCTTTCAAAAAGATCTTGGCAATATTATCATGTCAGGAAAACACGAGAGACTTGATGCCATCACTATTGTAGCAGATAGACCTGCCTTGAAAATGGGTATCGATAAAAAGATTTACGACGTTGACAAGAGCATAACTTCCAGGGGCGGTACCGCCATTGATGTGATAAAAAACATTCCCTCTGTATCAGTTGACGTAGATGGAAATGTTG
Source organism: Hanamia sp. (assembly GCA_036565505.1). Lineage (GTDB taxonomy): Bacteria > Bacteroidota > Bacteroidia > Chitinophagales > Chitinophagaceae > Ginsengibacter. The sequence goes on along the minus strand of DATCMY010000088.1, from coordinate 6,778 downwards.
AGTTGAGAAATTCGGCACCTACTATATTTATTGATGGACGGCCTACTATTCTTACGCTCGATCAAATACCTTCGGATAATATAGACCGGATAGAATTAATTACCAATCCATCGGCTAAATATGACGCTTCCAGTACCGGGGGGATTATTAATATCATTCTCAAAAAAAATAAACGAAAAGGTATAAATGGTTTGTTTTCGGTTACCGGGGGTTTTCCGGGTATTTATAGTGTTAATGGTAATCTTAATTTACGGCAGGGCAAACTGAACTTTTTTATTAGTGGAAATTATCATCATTCTGATAGTAAAGCCAATGGGACAAGTTTCAGGCAAAATAAGATCAATGGAATCACTGAAAATTATTTTGATCAATACTCCACTAATAAACGTACCAGGGATTTTAAATCAGTAAGATTTGGAATGGATTATTTTGCTGATATCAGGAATACAATTACACTATCGCAAGGATTGGTAAGGGGGCGATTTGGTACCAATGAATTACAAGATCAGCAATACCTTAACAGTAATAAAACATTGGAAAGATATGGTGAAAGAACTTCTGATGAACATTTCCAATTTAACCGAAACAATACGCAACTTATTTTTACGCATAAATTTCCTAAAGAAGGAAAAGAATTAAACGCGGGTGTAAATGTGAATTATGGAAATGTAAAGGACAATTCCAATATTCTGAATACTTTTTATTTAATAGATGGTAGTCTGTACAGCCCTCCAAGCCAGGTGCGTAATGAGGGTGCTAATGATAATAATCAAATAACTGCCAATATAGATTTTGAAAACCCTTTAGGAGATGATAAAAAATTAGAAACTGGTTTACGCAGCTATACGAATAACTATAAGAGTTATTTCAATTCTTATGCTGTTGACAATGGTACAGAAACCAAACTACCATTGAGTAATAACTATAGATATACCGAAATGGTGCAAGCCGGTTATATTACTTATACGGGCAAATTAAATAGTATTGGCTACCAGGCAGGCTTACGTGCTGAGTATTCAAAATTCAGTGGAACACTTATTGACAGCGCAAAAAAATTCGGCTACGAATATCCAACACAAATTAAAAATATTTGGGACGCGCTATTTCCAAGCCTTTATTTATCAAAAAAAATTGGTGAGTCTACAGAAATACAATTAAATTATTCAAGAAGAGTGCGCCGTCCTAATTTCTGGGAATTAAATCCTTTTATTGATATCAATGATCCGTTGAATATTCAACAGGGAAACCCAGAATTGAAACCGGAATTCAGAAATTCAATGGAATTTAATTACAGTAAAAATTTTAAAAACAACAGTAATTTTCTCGGAGTAATATATTACCGGAATACACAGGGCGATATTACCCGATACAGCGATACGATAAGTACAGCACAATTCCAACAATTGCATAATTCAGCAGTAGATCCTAATGCGATACTCAATACATTTATCAATTCTAAAAGTAATAACAGGATTGGAATGGAACTCACATTACAAGAGAAATTCGGAAAGAACTTTGACGTTACCCCTTCATTTAATTTTTCTTACAGAAAAGTAAATGCAGGAGTGAGTGCTTTAAACTTAAGTAATGAAGGTTTTGACTGGAGTTCGAAAATTACTGCCAATTATAAAATTGAAACAAAAAATGAATCATCTCCATTTAATAAACTTGGCTTTCAACTTACCGGTGAATATGAATCGCCGAGAGTATTGCCACAGGGCAAAAGGCTTGAGCAATACAGCGCTGATTTTGCTTTAAAGAAAGATCTGTTTAAAAAAGATAAAGGTTCTTTTACATTCAGCGTTAATGATATTTTCAATACACGGCGTTTTGGAGTCATTTATGATACACAAAACTTTTACCAGGAAAGCTATAACCGCTGGAGGGTAAGAACTTTTCGGATCACATTCAGTTATAGGTTCGGTGATGCTGATTTTTCATTATTTAAGAAAAATAAAGAAAATAATTCCGGGGATTTTTAAAATAAATGAAAAAAAGAATTTGATTTTTAATTTAATCCGGAGTGAAAAAATAATTTCTAAAATCCCTTAACTCATTAATTGCAATGGCAGAAATGAATACGGGTCAATTGAAAAATCTTTTTCTATTTCTTCCGGAAATTCACCCATCTCGATTTCTATGCCCGATCTGTTTTCCCTGATTCGCCACAGATAAATTTTTTTATTTCCTAAATCCTGCCTGCAAATTTCAGGAAGCATATCATTGAGCAGGCCATTCCAGCAGGCTTCCTGCAATTGCTCTGCTTCGGGTGTATATTTTTGGTTATCAACTTCATTTTGTTGCCAGCATTGCCTTGATGAAAAGGAAGTTCCGGTAATCAATAATATTTCTTGTTGTATAGTTGTTTTCATAATTGACAATTTTAAATCTGTTATTGTTAAGACTTAAAACCTCCTTGTAATTTTAATTTAGCTACATAAAAATCTGTTAAATACAATGAATGATCAGCCTTGTCATTAAAATAACGACGGAAAGAAATATTTATTTCTAATGCCGGCATGTAAATAGAAGGGCTCATACAGAAAGAACACTGAAAAAAGAGGGACTCAATTATAAAAAATAGAAATAATAAAATGGATCATAACTCAAAAAAATACATTAAAAATATTATTTCAATAATTGTTTAAATTTTTTAAGTTCAGAAATATCAGCAGGGGAAAGCGCTTCATTGTTATCGTACTTCGCTTTTAAAAATAAGACTCTTTTATGTTGTGGATATTTTGATAGAATATCTTCAATTAATTTTCCAACGGTGTCGTCCTTTTCAAACATTGGCTTTATCTCCGGAAGCTCTGATCTTTCTCTTGTCGGCATTTTCTTAATAATAGATTCCAATGCAGCAAGCCTGCCTGGCAACACACCATTTATTTTTGAAGCCTTGCCATATAAACCCTGTAATTGTTTTTTGCTCAGCCATCCGCGTTGTTGATATTGTTTATAAAGGCTGATAACAAATGAAGAAATCGGGTACGCCATAATGCAATCTTCCAGCAGCATATTAATGATATCGAGTTTTGGTTTGTTTTGTTGCATGCTTTATGAATATACTTACAAATTTAAAGAATTCATTATTTGGAATGTAAAAACAAAAACCCACCTTTTTCAAAGTGGGTTTTCAAGTCCCCCTTCGGGGGATTTAGGGGGCTTTTAATATCTATACATCTCAGGCTTATACGGCCCTTCTTTCGGAATATTTAAATAAGCGCTTTGTTCTGTAGTCAATTCTTCAAGTACTACACCTATTTTTTTCAAATGCAGGCGGGCAACTTTTTCATCCAGGTGTTTTGGAAGTACATACACTTTGTTTTCATACTTATCAGCGTGTTGCCATAACTCAAGCTGGGCAAGCACTTGGTTGGTAAATGAATTACTCATCACAAAACTTGGATGGCCTGTAGCACAACCTAAATTTACCAAACGCCCTTCTGCCAGGACGATGATATCTTTTCCCTCAATAGTATATTTATCAACCTGTGGCTTAATGGTATCTTTTGTGTTACCGTAATTAGCATTCAACCACGCGATGTCTATTTCAATATCAAAGTGCCCAATGTTACAAACGATCGCTTTATCTTTCATTTCAAGAAAATGTTCTTTTCTTATTAAATCGCGGCAACCGGAAGCAGTTACAATAATGTCGGCTTCTTTTACGGCATCAATCATTTTCTTCACTTCAAAACCATCCATTGCAGCTTGCAAGGCGCAGATAGGATCAATTTCTGTAACAATTACCCTGGCGCCTGCACCACGTAAACTTGCTGCAGAACCTTTTCCTACGTCGCCATAACCCCCAACTACAGCCACTTTGCCGGCCATCATAATATCGGTTGCTCTCCTGATAGCATCTACCAGGCTTTCTTTACAACCATATTTGTTATCAAATTTAGATTTGGTAACAGAATCGTTGATGTTGATGGCTGGAATGGGTAAAGTACCTTTTTCCATTCTTTCATATAGCCTGTGAACACCGGTTGTTGTTTCTTCTGATAAACCTTTTACATGTTGAATCAGTTCCGGATATTGATCAAAAACCATATTGGTTAAATCACCGCCATCATCCAAAATCATGTTCAAAGGACGATCTTCACTACCGAAAAATAAAGTCTGTTCAATACACCAATCACTTTCCTCCTGTGTTTGTCCTTTCCAGGCAAAAACGCCAATTCCCTCTGCAGCAATAGCGGCTGCAGCCTGGTCTTGTGTAGAAAAAATATTACATGAGCTCCATTTCACTTCTGCACCCAGTTCAATTAAAGTTTCAATAAGTACAGCAGTTTGAATGGTCATGTGAAGACAGCCTGCAATACGTGCACCTTTCAAAGGTTTATCTTTTCCAAATTCTTCTCTAAGCGACATTAACCCCGGCATTTCCGCTTCGGCTAATTTTATTTCTTTGCGGCCCCATGCTGCAAGGCTCATATCTTTCACCTTATTTTTAAGGGTGAAATCAATACTGTTTTTTGTAATTGCTGCCATAAATAATCGATTTATTTTTTAGAGGGCAAATGTACTAACATTAGAATATAATACTAAGTATTTACAAAACTTTAGAATAGATTTACATAAAACATAGTATTAAAAGAATTAAAATCATTTAAATACATGAAATCATTATCGCAAAAAGAAGAAGTAACTACTGTAAATTATATGCCGGATAAAAAAGACCTGGCGATCTTAAAATTATTACAGCAAAATGCAAAGATTACCGTTAAAGAAATTTCAGAAAAAGTTCACCTGAGTACAACCCCGGTACATGAGCGTATCAAGCGAATGGAAGAATCAGGTGTAATAAAACAATACGCTACTTTGGTAAACTATGCAAAAGTGAAAAAAGGATTAATGGTGATCTGTTACGTTTCATTAAAACAACATGGTAAAAATGCCGGTGTAAAATTTATAAAAACCATAAAGGATTTGAATGAAGTGATTGAATGCTTCAGCATTTCAGGAGAATTCGATTTCATGTTGAAAGTGGTGTGTGAAGACATGAATAAGTACTATGATTTTCATGTAAATAAATTAAGCGAAATAGAAAATGTAGGACATGTACAAAGTATATTTGTAATGGGAATAATAAAAGAAACTCATCAATTAGTGTGGGATGAATAATAGAAAAATCCTAGTATTTCCGGCTTTATTTTTAGTGTTATTTCAAAGGAAAGAAAATTATGCAACCAAACATTAATTAGTCAAATTAGTTTTGATTAAGTTCCCAACATTAGTTTAAATGCTCTTAAAAATGAAGCCTTTCAATCAATTCAACTAAAAAATGCAAAGAAGGAAATTTATTCAATTAACAGCAATGTCAGGTGCTGCATTAAGTTTATCAAAATATTCAATAGCTGGGTCAAATAATGATTATCCGGTGGTGAGAACCACGCCCGGTATGAGAAAGTTTACCAGTAAATCAGTTGAAAAAATAATTGCTGATATAAAAAAGAATATCGGCAATAAAGAAATTGCCTGGATGTTTGAAAACTGTTTCCCAAATACTTTAGACACTACGGTAGATTTTGAAATGATAAATGGAAGGCCTGATACCTACGTAATTACCGGTGATATAGATGCTATGTGGCTGCGTGACAGCAGTGCCCAGGTATGGCCTTATCTTCCTTTGTGCAAAGAAGATGGAGATCTGCGGCAATTAATAAAAGGTGTTATTAACCGGCAGGTAAAATGTATTTTAAAAGATCCATATGCTAATGCATTTTATAAAGATGAAAATAAAATAAGTGAATGGAAGGAAACTGACATCACAGAAATGAAGCCAGGCATTCACGAACGGAAATGGGAGATTGACAGCCTTTGTTATCCAATACGCCTTGCACATGGATACTGGAAAGAAACCGGCGATATTTCATCTTTTGATGATGATTGGTTAGAGGCGATGCAACTTGTGATAAAAACTTTTAAAGAACAACAGCGTTTTCATGATCATGGCCCTTATTCATTTCAAAGAAAAACCTCCTGGGCTACAGATGGAGTGCCTTTGGGCGGTTATGGATATCCCGTAAAACCAGATGGGCTTATTTGTTCTATGTTTCGCCCAAGTGATGATGCTACTATTTACCCCTATTTAATTCCCTCTAATTTATTTGCGATAGAATCACTGGCTCAAATGAAAGAGATAACCCAAACGCTTACACGAGGAAAACATATTGCGGCAGATGCTGAATTATTGGCGAAAACCGTTAGGAAGGCATTGCAGGAAAATGCGATTATCCCTCATGAAAAATTCGGTTCTATCTATGCTTATGAAGTAAATGGCTTTGGAAGCATTAATTTAATGGACGATGCAAATGTTCCTTCTCTATTGTCATTGCCGTATCTGAATGCGGTAAAATGGAATGACCCTGTTTACCAAAATACCCGCAGGTTTGTTCTGTCTCAAAGCAATCCATTTTTCTTTAAAGGAGGAATAGGTGAGGGTATAGGAAGCCCGCATACAGGCATGGAAATGATTTGGCCGATTAGTATAATAATGCGTGGGCTTACATCAAACAACAATGCTGAAATAAAAAACTGCATACAAATATTGCAGAAGACACATGCAGGTACCGGGTTTATGCACGAATCGTTTTATAAAGATGATGCCAATAAATTTACCCGCAAATGGTTTGCCTGGGCTAATACTTTGTTTGGAGAATTTATTTGGAAAATATTTCGTGAAAAGAAGGAATTGCTTGATTAAGTAAAACTCCGCTCATCAGTTTTTCTAAAAAAGAGGCAAATGATACATGATTGACCGGACGGGTAA
>DATCMY010000087.1:0-6705 GCA_036565505.1 Hanamia sp. | reverse complement strand
GCGATAACGCCCGCCGTTACCCACGAAATTATATTGATGGCGTGCGTGCTTTTTTTTGCTTTAAAATATCGCCACGCAAATTTTAAATACAAGATGAATTGGTTTATTGGTTAATTAGTTAATCAACATTTTCTTTTCCTCCTTCTGGAGTTATGGGGCTGTCTTTCTTTATATCCTCCAACAATTTTTCTATTTTAAAAACATAATCCAAAGTATCGTCCATATAAAATGTCAGTTGGGGTATACTACGTAGCTGATGCCTCATTCTTCTTCCTAATTCGCCTCTTATTTCGCTGTTACGCTCTTTAAATTTTTCCAAAACCGCTTCCGGGTCTTTTACCTGGAAGAAGCTTAAATAGACTCTTGCTTCAAATAGGTCAGGCGTAATTTTTACAGAAGAGATGGAGATCATTCCTCCTTCAAACATGGTGAGCCCCATCTTCAAAAAAATATCATTAAGTTCCTTAGCAATTTCAATCGCTACCTGCTTTTGTCTTTTTCCTTCTGTCATTTTATATAATTAAGATTCTTTGTAAAATTAGTTACTTTGCCTCTATTTAAAATTAATAAAGCATTTCAATTTTCTCAATGAAGAGTTTAAGGACTATTTTTCGTTATGTGGCTAAATACCCAAAGCTGATTATTGCGTATTTCGGGTTTAATGTTCTCTCCAATTTATTTTCAGTTATTTCCCTTGGGCTTCTTAGCCCTTTCCTGCTTCTTATCTTTAAAAAGCAGAATACGTTGGGGGCCGTTTCAGAAAGCAATAGTTTTTTTTCCAGGATAAATCCTATAAATCAATTCAAAATATGGTTATACCAGGTGGTACAAACTCCCGGAGGCGAAATAAAAGGCCTGGCAATAATATGTATTTTGATATTGTGTTTTATCGTTTTTAAAAATGTTTTTTTATACCTGTCTACCTATGTTTTAACGCCTATCCGCAATTTGGTAGTGAATGATATGCGTACCAATATGTATAAAAAAATTCTGGCTTTACCCATTGGATATTTTAATGACCAGAAGAAAGGCGATATCATGAGCAGACTTACCAACGACCTGAGCGATGTAGAAATCTCGAGTGTCAATTTATTGGAAACTCTTTTCAGGGAACCGGTAACGATCATTTTGTTTTTTATTTATATGATCATTTTAAGCCCGCAACTTACGTTTTTTCTGATATTGTTTTTACCGTTGGCAGGTTTAATAATTGGCAGGATTGGCCGTTCCTTAAAAAAGCAAAGCACCCAGGTACAGGAAAAATTAGGAACCATTCTTTCTACCATTGATGAAACTATTGGTGGTATAAGAGTGATAAAAGCTTTTAATGCGGAGAAAAAGCAATTCAAAAAATTTGACAGCCAAAATGATGAATTATTAATATTAAAAAACAGGGCCAACAGGCGGCGGGATCTTGCTTCACCCGTAAGCGAAGTGTTGGGAATAGCAGCTGTAGTATGTGTTCTATGGTATGGCGGCAGATTGGTTTTAAAAAATACTTTTTTGGATCCGGGCGATTTTCTTGCGTATATTTTAATTTTCTCCCAGGTTATTCAGCCATTAAAATCTTTATCTGCGGCATCGTACAATATACGAAAAGGCGCTGCCAGTGTTGAAAGGATTGAGCATTTAATTCATGAAGATGTTTCTATTAAAGAAATTGCCAATCCGGTGATCCTTCAATCGTTTGAAGACTCTATTGAATTTAAAAATGTTTCTTTTTCTTATGAAGATAAATTGATACTGGATGACATTAATTTGAAAATAGAAAAAGGAAAAACGATCGCATTGGTGGGTTCTTCCGGCGCGGGCAAAAGTACGCTTGTTGACCTGATACCCCGATTTCATGATACCGTAAAAGGTGAATTGCTGATAGATGGAATTAACATAAAAAATTATTCTCTTGAATCTTTGCGACATCATATGGGCATTGTAACCCAGGAGCCAATTTTATTTAATGATACCATTGCTAATAATGTTTCTCTTGGGCTGGATAATGCGACTGAAGAACAAATTATCAATGCCTGTAAAATCGCCAATGCGCATAATTTCATTTTGCAAAATGAATATGGTTATAATACCAGCATCGGTGAACGTGGTAATAAATTAAGTGGAGGCGAAAAACAACGGGTTACTATTGCGAGGGCAGTACTCAAAAATCCACCGATTTTAATTTTGGATGAAGCCACTTCTTCACTCGATACCGAAAGTGAAAAGTTAGTACAGGACGCTATCAATAACCTGATGCAAAATCGCACAAGTATTGTTATTGCACACCGGTTAAGCACCATTCGCCATGCAGATGAAATTATAGTTTTACAAAAAGGAAAAATTGTAGAACGCGGTACGCACATGAGTTTGATGGCGTTTGATGGTTTTTACAGAAGATTGGTTAGCATGCAGGAAGTGAAGTAATAATCATGAAATTTTAAAGAGGAAAGTGATAATCTATAAAAATAATTTTACCGAAATTCCATCGGCGAATAATTTTCCTTCATCGGTTAAAATAATTTTCTCTTTCCTGATTAAAATATTTTTTTTCTCTACTTCATTCATAATCAAATTTTCAATTCTTTTTCTTTCGTTAATTGAAAAAGTATCTTCAATATATTTTAAATCTAACCCTTCACTGGTGCGCAAAGAAGTTAAAATGTATTCATTTAGTTTTTGAGTTTCTGTAAGAATTTCTTTTTCAAAAGGAATAATGTTTTGTTCAATGGATTTAATGTAAAAGACATTATTCGCTTTGTTCCACATTCTCATTTTTCCATCAAAAGAATGTGCAGAAGGACCGATGCCAATATATTTTTCACCCTGCCAATAACTGCTGTTATGCCTGCTTCTGAAACCCGGTTTTGCAAAATTGGATATTTCGTAATGTTCATAGCCTGCATCACGCATCATTTGCATTAGCATGGTATATTGAGTAGCCTGGGCGTCAGTATTGATATCTTCTTTCTTTTTTAATGTAATCATTTTTTGCAAAGCCGTTTTTGGTTCCACAGTTAGTGCATAACAAGATACATGAGGTACATTCAGATCAATTACTTTTTGAACATTTTCTTTCCATTCTTCATTAGTAAGTCCGGGAGTGCCGAAAATAAGATCAATAGAAAAATTATTAAAACCTATTTCTTTTGCAAAATTGATGCATTCCAATGCTTGTAAAGAATTGTGAACTCTGTTCATCCACAATAAGTCTCTTTCAATAAAAGATTGTATGCCTATGCTTAAACGGTTAATCCCTGCACTTTTCCATTCCTTTAATTTTTCTATATTGATATCATCCGGGTTGGCTTCAAGCGTAATTTCTGCATTGGCATCTACGTTGTAATTATTTTTTACTGCAGAAAGTAAAGTATAGATTTTATGTTGAGAAAGCAAGCTGGGCGTGCCTCCTCCAAAATAAATGGTTTCTATTATTTCATTTTTGGAAGCAAGTATTGAAGTTTCTTTTTTTTCATTTCTCTGTAAAAAACTACTTCTGATTTCAATTTCTTTTATTAAAGAATTGATCACTTCATCTCTTAAAACAAGCGAAGTCGAAAAATGAAAATTGCAATAATAACATGTCTGCTTGCAAAAAGGTATATGAATATAAATGCCTGCCAAAGATTACAATTTTATTTATTCTGTTTTATCATTGTGGTGCTGTTTCAGAATTTCATTTTAGATTTGAATCATTAACATGAAACCAACTACCGTAAAATATATGAGCAGGATTTTGGCGCTCATTTTATTAATAATATTTTTCTTTTCAAATGATGGATTTTGTCAAAAGAAATATAGTATTAATTATATTCTATCGGGCAAAGATACTTCCAATAAATTACAGCGACTTGATTTAAAAACGTCTTTTGATGGAAAAGAAATGGCTTCATTTTATATAAGTTCATTGCCTGCAATGCTTTTGGCTAAAGGATTTCCGACTGCATCAGTGGATTCTGTATTGTATGATTCTACCCGGGCGCATGTTGCACTTTACCTGGGTGAACAATATGAATGGGTGCAGATAAATACCGATAGTATTGACAAAAGCGTATTAAATAATATCGGGTGGAATGATAATCAATTCAAAAATAAAAATATTGATTTTTCGCGTTTGCAGTTTCAGCAGGAAAGAATAATTAATTATTATGAAAACACAGGATATCCTTTTGCAGAAGTTTCATTGGAAAATGTTGAAATATCAGGAGATAAAATTAAGGCCGATCTTAAAGTAAATAAAGGCATACTGTATCATTTTGATAGTATCAGGGTTTATGGGAATGTGAAAATTAAGAACCTGTTTCTTCAGCATTTCCTTGGCCTTCCTAACAGTAGTATTTACAATCAGGAAAAACTAAAACAGGTAAGCAAATTGCTACAGGATCTCCCATTTTTAAAGGAGCAACAGCCCTGGAAAGTTACTATGTTGGGGTCAGGAGCTTATCTTAATTTATACCTGGAACCTAAGCGCAGCAGTCAGATTAATGTTCTTGTTGGATTTTTGCCCGGCAATTCTATCACAGGAAAAACGCAAATTACCGGAGATGTACATCTTGATTTGAAAAATGCTTTAGGTTCCGGCGAAAATATTTTATTGAACTGGCAACAACTTCAACCACAATCGCCAAGATTAAATTTAGGGTATACGCATCCTTATATTTTTAAGACAAATTTCGGCATTGATTTTTCATTCGATTTATTGAAAAGAGATTCTTCTTATTTACAACTCAATTCAATTTTAGGGCTTCAATATATTATTTCATCCAGCCAAACTTTTAAGATATTTTATCAAAATGAAAAAAGCTATTTACTTTCGGGTGGGGTAGATACCAACCAGGTTATTTTTTCAAAAATGTTGCCCCCAAATATCGATGTAAGCTCAGGTAATTTTGGTGCCGGATATCATTTTGTAAATACGAATTACAGGTTGAATCCACGGAGTGGAAATGAACTGGATATAACTGCTTCTGCCGGGATTAAAAAAACCACAAAAAATAATGACATTGTAAATCTTAAAGATCCCAACGATCCTGCTTATAATTTTAACTCGCTATACGATTCTATAAAATTAAAAACCTATCGATTCAGGATAGTTGCTTCCGCTGCTCATTATTTTCCTTTCGGGAAAAACAATGCTTTAAAAACAGCAGTTAATTTTGGAATTTTTCAAAGCCCTCAAACTTTTAGGAATGAATTATTCCAATTAGGTGGTTATAAATTGCTTCGTGGTTTTGATGAAGAAAGTATTTATGCTAATCAATATGCGGTGTTTACAGCTGAGTACAGGTATTTGGTCGGAATTAATTCCTATTTCTTTGGGTTTTCTGATATTGGGTTTACCAAAACAAAATTTAATACAACACAGTATTCAAATTCATTTATAAGTGGTGGATTGGGATTGGCATTTGAAACTAAAGTTGGTTTATTGAATCTTAGCTATGCTATTGGCAAAAGAAATGATGTAAAATTTGACATTCGTAATTCTTCCAAGATACATTTTGGTTATATCAACTATTTTTGACTTAATGAAAATAAAAAAGATTTTATATTTTGTGGCAGGCTCACTTATTGTTTTGTGCAATAGCCATGCTTTTGCGCAAATTAAAAAAGATAGTTTAACGCTAAACCGGGCAGACACTCCAAAAATTACCAGGGAGAAATCTACTGATACTGTAAGAAAAATTACCAGGAATGATACCTCTAAAATTATGCATCAAAATGCAGGAGTTGCTATTGATACGGGAAGCAAAAATGTACCGGGCACTTCTATTATTAATCATCAGTTGAAGCGGCCCCTGAAGGTTGGCCCGGCAGTTCCGGCGAAAGTTGATTCGGGGAAAAATAATTCTGATAAAGACACTTCATTATTAACTGTTCAACCTACTGGGAAATTTAGAAGCATTACGAATGAACTGTTATTGAAAAATAAATTTATCAATATAAAAGATGCCCCTGTATATTTCATTGAAAAAGAAAGGCAGAAAACGGGGAAAGAATTTTTGTTTTATTCCCTGTGTATTATTTTATTGATATTAGGAGTTTTTAAAACTTTTTACAGTGGTTATTTTAATACCCTTTTCAGGGTTTTCTTTAATACTTCATTAAGGCAAACACAGCTTGCAGACCAGCTTTTGCAGGCAAAACTCCCTTCATTTATCCTTAATATTTTTTTTACATTATCAACTGGTATGTATATTTGGTTGCTTTTTACTCATTTTCATCCGCCGAGGCTGATAAGCAGTCAACTCCTGTTGCCTTTTTGTATATTAAGTGTTGCCATTCTATATTTTTTAAAATTTTGTTTACTCAAATTTATTGGTTGGGTATCTGATATACAGGAAGCAACAGATAATTACATTTTTGTCATATTTCTTATTAATAAAATAACCGGAATCTTATTAATCCCTTTCATTATTTTAATGGCTTTTTCCCTGCCGCAATGGTATAATTCAGTTCTCACAATATCATTATTGATTTTGGGAATGTTTTTTTTATCGCGATATATAAAAAGCTTTGGAACTATTGAGAAAAAAATCCAGTTTAATCTCTTTCAGTTTATCATTTATATAACAGGCATCGAGATAGTACCTTTGTTAATCCTTTATAAAGTAGCTGTGGATTACCTGATTTAAAATATAGCAAGTCATTTTAAATGAAGCTTAAAAAAAACACCTAACTTTGTTCTTACCGCATGAATTCAAAAATGGATATAAAAAC
>DATCMY010000086.1:0-2604 GCA_036565505.1 Hanamia sp. | reverse complement strand
ATCTTTGTTTTCTTGCAAATAATAATTCTATCAATAGAATCAGCATTAAACTTATGGCGGTGGAAAATACTGATTTCAAAATAAAATAAAAATAGCCGCCGGTTTGCATTGCTTGCAAAAAAAAGAGAAAAGTGTGGTGTATAAAAGTTAAAATAGTGAGATAAGTAAAATAAGGAGTAAAGCCCATACTTTTTATTGAAGGTTCATTATAGTTACTTTCTGTCCCTTCCTGGGAAATAAGCAGATTGATCAAAAACGGCCGCAGATAAGCGATTAGCACACAAGATGCGGCATGAAGCCCATAAGTTTTTGTAAAACAATCCAGGGCAAAGCCCAAAGCAAAACCCAGTAACATTTGAGTACGGCGACCCATTTTAAAAGGAAGCCATAAAATAAATAGAAAATAAATATATGGAGTAACTAATTGATGTAACGGGGGTATTTGATTAAGCACAAAAACCTGTACCAATATAAAAAGGCAGAATCGGATAATATTTTTTACAAGGCTACTCATTTACCTTTTACTTTCTTTAAAAGTTGCTGTGGTTCATCTTTTTGAACATTACTAATAATATATGAATATTGCAGGTTTTGAAAATTGGCGGCTGCTTTAATTCTAACAATATAAGTGCTCATTGTTTTATCATTTATAATATCTTTTACATAGCCTACAAGCAAACCCGATGGAAATCTATCAGAAAAGCCACTGGTAATTACCGTATCTCCGCTTGAAATTTTTATTGTTTTAGGAATATCTTTCAGCAAAAGAATTTCCGGATTTTTTCCATCCCAAATTACTGTTCCGGTTTCGCCGCTTTTTTTAAGTCTTGCGCTTAAATTGCTTTGCTCATGAAGTAAACTCATCACCACGGAATAATTATCACTCACACCCATTACAATACCTATTACAGCATTATTTGCATCTATCACTCCCATATCCGGGTGAATACCTTGAAGCGCACCTCTGTGCAATTCAATATAATTATTAGGCTGGGTTACAGAATTCATGACAACTTTAGCCTGCATATATAAATATTTTCTTTGCTGTTGCAATGAATCTATTTTGATAGTATCAATGGCTATTTTATTTACTGTGTCTGGCATTTCAAAATCCTGCTTTAACTTATTGTAAAGTATTTCATTGGCCTTTACCAACGAATCGTTAGTCTTTTTTAACTGAAAATAATATTCTACGTTATTAAATTGTTTACTGATTTTTCCTGTTACTTCATTGGCAGCAGCAGAGTAAACGGTGTGGTGATAGCGGTTGTAACTGAAGAGCATATAAAATGACAACCCCATCAAAAATAAAAAGAAAATAAAATTAAAATAGATACGGATAAAAAGAAAAATATTGCGCATGGTTTCATCCGTGCTGTTTTAATGAAACAGCCATTTTATTAAATTGAAAATAATTGTTCATACAAATCTAACATTCCTAAAATGAAATACAATGAAGAACAATTGACATCAAAAAATTAACGCATCACAAAAGGATAGCGATCATAATGTTTTAAAGCTAACCCTGTTCCTCTTACTACACTTTTCAGCGGATCATCTGCAATGTGAACAGGTAATTTAATTTTAGCGGCAAGCCTTTTGTCAAGTCCCCTAAGTAAAGCTCCTCCCCCGGTTAAATACAATCCCCGGCGATAAATATCCGAAGCAAGTTCGGGTGGTGTAGTTTCTAAAGCTTTTAAAATTCCTTCTTCAATTTTGAATATTGATTTATCAAGTGCCTCAGCAATTTCCTGGTAGCTCACCATTATTTGTTTTGGGATACCTGTTACCAGGTCCCGCCCGTTTACCGGCATATCTTCAGGGGGATTATCAATATCTTTCATGGCCGCGCCAATCTGAATTTTTATTTGTTCTGCAGTGCGCTCACCAATTAATAAACTGTGGTAACGTCTCAGTGCTTCCATAATATCGGCGGTAAATTCATCGCCGGCAACTCTTATAGATTGATCGCAAACAATACCTGCAAGAGCAATAACAGTAATTCCGGTAGTACCGCCACCAATATCAATGATCATATTTCCCACAGGTTCTTCCACATCAATACCTATACCTAGTGCAGCAGCCATAGGCTCGTGAAGAAGATATACTTCTTTGGCGCCGGCCTGTTCAGCACTATCTCTGACAGCACGTTTTTCTACTTCGGTAATACTGCTTGGTATGCAGATCATCATACGCCAGCTTGGAGGGAATAAAGGTTTTTTTGGATATATCTTTTTGATCATCTCGCGGATCATCAATTCAGCAGCATTAAAATCGGCAATTACACCATCTTTCAAAGGACGCACAGTGCGAATACTTTCATGGGTTTTTTCATGCATCATCAATGCTTTTTTTCCCACTGCTAAAATATTTTTTGGATTGTTACGATCTAATGCGACAATAGAAGGTTCGTTTACTACTACAACATCGTTATGGATTATAAGTGTATTTGCAGTACCAAGGTCAATCGCTATTTCCTGAGTAAAAAAATTAAAAAGGCCCATGTTTTATTTAGGTATATTGAGAAGTAAATAATGGCTGCAAAGTTGTGGAAATAAATTGGAATTACAACCTATAACTATTGTAGCATTTAATATCAAACGC
>DATCMY010000085.1:0-21000 GCA_036565505.1 Hanamia sp. | reverse complement strand
TGATCATCTGTTTGTACAAGGGTATTATAAATTTGATGCACCGCCCACATGATAGATTGATTTTTTGCGAATGCCGGATCGAGCGTGGCAATACCGGATTGTTCATTATAGTGAAAAATATTTTTTACTTTTTCATGGTGGCTGCAGGAAGAAATGAATAATATTGCTCCCGCAAAGGGTAGAATAAATATATTTTTTAAATATTTTATAAGAGGCGAAGGAGATTGTATTTTTAACTTCATCTTTGATTGAAAAAAAATAAATTTAGTAAATGAAAAAGATATTCTCAGTTTTAAGTTTATTGATAGTTGTATTTAATTTTTCTTTGGCGCAATCTTTTACACATGCCGATACATTGCGTGGCGGCAATGGCCCGGGCAGAGCCTGGTGGAATGCTACCAAATACGACCTTCATGTAAAATTTAATATACCCGATAGCAGTATCAGCGGTTACAATATTATTAGCTATAAAGAATTGAATAGAAATCATGTTAATTATTTTCAAATTGATTTACAGGATCCTTTGATTATGGATTCTGTGATAGTAGATTATGGATCAGGATTGGCTACCATAGATCCAGATGTCAGGGTACGAAAACCTTCCAGGGAAAAACTGGATTTTAGTAAAGATGGGAATGCATGGTTTGTTAGTTTGAAAAAATCGGCTGAACCTCCTGTTTACAACATTAAGGAAACAAATTCAAAAATATATACTCTTGCTATTTATTATCACGGCAAACCCAGAGTTGCAAAAAATGCTCCGTGGGACGGAGGCCTTATCTGGACAAAAGATAAAGCAGGAAATCCGTGGGTAGCTGTTGCCTGCCAGGGTTTGGGTGCCAGCGTTTGGTACCCATGTAAAGATTACCAGGGCGATGAACCTGATAGTGCGGAGATGCATTTCACCGCACCTTCCGACCTGGTTATAGTCAGTAATGGAAGATTGCAAAGTATAAAGGATGATGGTGATGGGAACAGCACCTACACATGGGCGGTAGTCAATCCAATTAATAATTATGACATCTCACCTTATATCGGAAAATATGTTCATTGGGGAGAAATTTATAAAGGAGAAAAGGGCAACTTAACAATGGATTATTGGGTGTTGGATTCTAACCTTACAAAAGCGAAAGAACAATTTAAAGATGCCCCACGGATGATGAAAGCTTTTGAATATTGGTTTGGCCCTTATCCTTTTTACGAAGATGGTTACAAACTGGTAGATGCCCCTTACCTGGGAATGGAACACCAAAGTGCGACAGCTTATGGAAATGGATATAGAAACGGTTATCGTGGCAGGGATCTTTCAGGAAGTGGATGGGGATTAAAATGGGATTTTATTATTGTTCATGAAAGCGGGCATGAATGGTTCGGAAATAATATTACTTCAAAAGATATTGCTGATATGTGGATTCATGAAGGGTTTACCAATTACAGTGAAACACTTTTTACTGAATATTATTATGGCAAAAAAGCGGCAACTGATTATATTGTTGGGATTAGAAAAAATATAAGGAATGATAAACCCATCATCCCGCCTTATGGTGTTAATAAAGAGGGGAGTGACGATATGTATTATAAAAGCGCCAACATGATTCACATGATAAGGCAGATCATTAATAATGATGATAAATTCAGGCAGATTTTGAAGGGGCTTAATAAAACATTTTATCATCAAACCGTTACGGCAAAGCAAATTCAGGATTATATCAACAAAGAATCAGGTATTGATTTCTCAAAAGTATTTGATCAATATTTACGAACTACACAGGTTCCTGTGCTGGAATATAAGTCCGTTAAAGGAAGCATTTTTTATCGTTGGAATCATTGCATTGATGGATTTAATATACCTGTAAAAATTTATAATGATAAAGGGAATCTCCTATTTATTCATCCTTCCCAAAAATTTAAACAAGTGCCAAAAGGAGTGAAATCAATAAAAGTTGATGAAAACTTTTATGTGGGCACAAAAGAAATAAAAGAAAATTGAACCTCATGGTTGATGAAGTTCAATTGCAAATTATGGTGAACAGAAATTTTACCCCTAATTTGCAACCTTAATCTCATCTATGTCGCAGGTACGAAGGCAAAGTATTATTTCAACATTGTTTGTTTATGCCGGTTTTGTAATCGGGTTTATCAATACTTATTTATTTACAAGGCAAGGTTCGGCATTTACACCTTCTGAATATGGATTAACAAACATTTTTATCGCTGTCGGTAATTTGATGTATGCTTTTGCTAATCTTGGAATGGTATCGGTCGTCTATAAATTTTATCCTTATTACAATGACAATCTTCCTAAAAAGAAAAATGATCTTTTAACGTGGACCTTTCTCATAAGCTTTTTTGGATTTTGCCTTGTAATACTTGCAGGGTATGTGTTTAAGGGATTAGTAGTAAGAAAATTCGAAGGGAATTCCCCCGAATTTATTCAATATTATTTATGGGTTTTTCCTTTTGGATTTTCAATCCTGGTATTTTCCATATTGGAAGTTTTTGCCTGGAACATCCGTAAATCCATATTCACTACTTTTTTAAGAGAACTTTTATTCAGAGTACTTACACTCTCCCTTATCTTTTTATTGAGCTATAAATTGATCAGCAGTTTTGATACGTTTATTAAGATGTACACATTTACTTATGGTGTGGTTGCCCTGGTTCTTCTTGTTTATTTATTGTGGAAAAAAGAATTCTATATAACATTTACCATTAGCCGCGTTACCAAAAAGTTTTATAAAAAAATGATTTCA
This sequence comes from Hanamia sp., assembly GCA_036565505.1. Lineage (GTDB taxonomy): Bacteria > Bacteroidota > Bacteroidia > Chitinophagales > Chitinophagaceae > Ginsengibacter. The sequence goes on along the minus strand of DATCMY010000085.1, from coordinate 18,247 downwards.
ATGGCCTCATTGGTTTATGTAGGCGGCACCATTTTTATGATTGCATCCTTTATTGATACCATCATTATCATGTCACTTTTAGGAACAGCCTCTGCAGGAATTTTTGCTTTGGGTAGCGTGGTTGCGGGACTGGTGCAGGCTCCTCAACGGGGCGCTGTTGCGGCATCGATTCCTGTATTATCCAAAGCATGGAAAGATAAAGATTATGAAAAGATCAATTTAATTTATCAACGCTCGGGTATCAATTTATTGATCGCTTCCCTTGGAATATTTCTTGTAGTTTGGCTCAATTATTCAGATGCGGTAAGCACTTTCAAATTAAAACCCGCTTACCTGGAATCAGAATGGATATTTTTCTTTTTGGGAATGGCGCGGGTTGTGGATTTGGGAACCGGAGTAAATTCTACTATTATAGGAACTTCTACTTATTGGCGTTTTGAATTTATAAGTGGGATGATTTTATTGACTTTGGCAGTACCGCTCAATTATATTTTAGTAAAGCATTTTGGAATTATAGGCGCCGGTTATTCAAATTTAATTGCCCTGTCTGTTTATAATACAATCCGCATCATTTTTCTGAAAAGAAAATTCAATATGCACCCATTTAGCAGAAAAACTATTTATGCTATTCTCCTTGCTTTTGCATCTTATGGCATTTGTTATTATGCCTTTATTTCCCTTCATGGATTTTTAGGAATTATGATTAAAACTATTGTGTTTACTGCATTGTATGGTGGTGCAATCATTTATTTTGATTTATCGCCTGATGTATTACCTATTTGGGAAACGATACAAAACAAAACAATCCGGAAGAAAAAATCATCCCAATAATATCTATAAATAAGAAAACCTATCTAAAGAATAGTTTGGATCTATTTTTTTTCAAATTCAAAGAATAATTCATAACCCTTTCTTGCAGGAATAGAGCTAATGCAATTTTCAAATTTTAAAAATCTGAATGATGGTTAGAATAATTTTCTGTATTCCTCGTCATCCGCGATAAAAGGCGGCTCCTGGTCTTTGTATTTTTTATTAAAAAAAAGACCTGCTATTTTTCCACCTTCATTCAGAAGATCGTAACATTTTGCAGCGTATTTTTCGCGCAAAAAAGGTTCCAATGCACAAAAGAATGTTTGTTCCAATACTAGATCATATTTGTCATTATGATCAAAGAAATTTTCATTTATGATTTTGATAGGTTTTTCCCGGTATTTTTCTTTTAACCTGTTGGTAACTACTTCAGAAAAATCTATTAAAGTAACATTAGTGAAACCATTACCTAAAAGATATTCAGCTTCATAAGCATTACCACAACCGGGAATTAAAATTTTTAAATCTTTATTTTTCAGGCTGTTTATATAATTCTTCAGGGGAGGAGATGCCTGTTTCATATCCCATGTTGCATTATTGTTCAAATACCGATCATCCCAATAACCTGGCAAGATGGGAGTTGGTTGTTCTTTATTATCTGTTGGTTCGGTGTTCATTAAATTAATTGAAATAAGGAAATTGTAAATGTATTTACGGGCAAAATTAGGCTACATACGATCTGGTACTTTTATACCTAATAATTGCAGCCCGCTTTTTATAACCGTTGCTGTCATAATGCTGAGAGCAATACGCAATTGTTTCTTTGCATCACTTTCTGCATTGGCTACAGAAAGCTCCGCATAAAAAGAATTGAATAATTTGGCAAGATTAAAAACATAGTTGGCAATAACGGATGGATTCATTTCATCCGCTGCTTCAGAGATAGTATTAGTAAATTTTTCCAATGAAATAATAAGTTGCCTTTCAAGTGGAAACAGGGTATCTGCTTCCCACTCCCAGGTGCCTTCTGCCAACTGCTCACTGCTATCTGTCAACTGTTCCTTTACCTTCTTTAAAATAGATTGTATTCTGGCATAAGTATATTGAACAAAAGGTCCTGTGAATCCATGAAAATCGATACTTTCTTCAGGATTGAAGATCATTCGTTTTTTAGGTTCTACCCTCAATAAATAAAACTTCATAGCCCCCAAACCTAAAGTGTCATATAGCTCTATTAATTCTTCATTTGTAAAATCATTTACTTTCCCTAATTCCAGGGTATGTTTTTCTGCTGTGGCAATCATTTCATCAACAATGTCGTCAGCATCTACTACGGTTCCTTCACGGCTTTTCATTTTGCCGGTGGTTAATTCTACCATTCCATAGCTTAAATGAAAAATATCATCTGCAAAAGGCATCCCCAGTTTTCTGCAAATTTCTTTCAGCACTTTCATGTGATACAATTGCTCGTCGCCTATTACATAAATACTTTTATCTAAATGATATTCTTCAAATTTTTGTTTTGCAAGGCCAATATCCTGTGTAATATAAACCGAAGTGCCATCGCCTCTTAAAACCAATTTTTCATCAAGCCCTTTATCAGAAAGGTCAATCCACACACTGCCATCATCTTTTTTGAATAAAATATTTTTTTGTAAACCTTCCTTAACAAAATCTTTTCCCAACAAATAAGTATTGCTTTCATAAAATGTATGATCAAAATCGCAGCCAATACGTTTATATGTTTCATCAAATCCTTTATAAACCCAGCTATTCATTTCTTTCCAAAGTGCCATTACTTCTGGCTTACCTTGTTCCCAGTCCAGCAGCATTTGCTGCGTTTTTTTCATAATCGGGGCTTCTTTTTCCGCTTCTTCTTTTGTTTTGCCTGCCCTTATTAATTCCTCAACTTCCTTTTTATATTGATCATTAAATTTTACATAATAGTCACCTACCAGGTGATCTCCTTTTTTATGAGTTGATTCCGGAGTGGCACCATTGGCAAACATTTGCCAGGCAATCATACTTTTGCAAATATGGATGCCGCGGTCATTAACAATAGAAGTTTTGATCACATCATATCCGTTGGCCTTTAAAATTTCAGCAACACTCCACCCTAAAAAATTATTTCTTAAATGCCCGAGATGCAGTGGTTTGTTGGTATTCGGCGATGAATATTCTACCATTACCTTTTTATGATTCAATGATTTTTTGCCAAAACATACATCGTTATAATTTTTCTGCAATAACAAGGTCAATTGGCTATCGGCAATTTCCAGGTTCAGAAAACCTTTAATGACATTGTAGGATGAAAAAAAATCAGGATAATTTTTTATTAAATGATCTCCCAGTTCTTTTCCTAAACCTTCAGGAGATTTTTTTAAAGTTTTTACCAATGCGAAAAGCACAACAGTATAATCGCCTTCAAATTCCAGCTTGGTTTCGTTGATCTGAAAATCATTAGTTGAAAATTGCCTGCTGAATAATTCTTCAAGGCTTTTAATGGTAGCAGATTGTATAATTGTAGTAAAAGACATATCCATAAAATGATTTGCAAAACTAAGCACTGTTATCCAATAAACTTGGTTTGTCTAAAAACCCGGGTAGAGAATAATGGCAGTTTTATTGCTTTTGAAAGGAAAATTCGATAACAGCATTTTGAAGTTTTATGCCAGGGCGATAAGATGCCGGGTGAAATCACCAAATGGCAATGGCACAACATGGAACACCAACCGGCTCATTCATTACGCCACGCCCGGAAAATTGCAAATGTTTGAATGTGGTTTGTCTTAAAAAATTTAACCAGATATTTCCCCAAAAAATAGGATACGCTTTCTCAAACGAATATTAAATTCTTACTTTTGCGGCTCCAAAAAAAATGAAGGAGCATGATAAGTGTAAATAATGTAACGCTGGCCTATGGCAAAAGGGTTTTGTTTGATGAAGTAAATCTCAACTTCGTTAAAGGAAATTGTTATGGAATCATAGGCGCTAATGGTGCAGGTAAATCTACTATTTTAAAAATTATAAGTGGTGAAATTGAACCCAATAAAGGGTCAATCAGTATTACTCCAGGCGAGCGTATGGCCGTGCTAAGGCAGGATCAGTTTGAGTTTGATGAAGTTACCGTACTTAATACCGTAATGATGGGCCACAAAAAAATGTGGGAAACCATGTTGGAAAAAGATGCTATTTATATGAAAGAGGATTTCTCTGAAGCAGATGGTATGAGAGCCGGACATCTGGAAGCGGAATTTGGAGAAATGGGCGGTTACACTGCCGAAAGTGATGCGGCCACTTTATTGAATGAATTAGGAGTTCCCGATGAACTTCATCAATTGTTGATGAAGGATATTGCCGCCAATATGAAGGTGAGGATTCTGTTGGCGCAGGCACTTTTTGGAAATCCTGATATTTTATTATTGGATGAACCTACCAATAACCTTGATGTAGCTACAATCTCATGGCTTGAGAATTTCCTGGCCGATTATCAAAATATCGTTTTAGTTGTGAGCCATGACCGTCACTTTTTGGATGCCGTATGTACGCATGTGGCTGATGTGGATAAACAAAAAATTAAAATCTATACCGGTAATTATACCTTTTGGTATGAGAGTAGCCAACTGGCAGCAAGGCAGGCAACTGATAAGAATAAAAAGATGGAGGAAAAGAAAAAAGACCTCCTTGAATTTATTGCCCGTTTCAGTGCCAATGCCTCAAAGAGCAAACAGGCAACTTCACGAAAAAAGGCGTTGGATAAATTGGTGTTTGAGGATATAACACCCAGTAGCCGAAAATACCCGGGCATTATCTTTAAACCCGAAAGAGAACCCGGAAATCAAATTCTTAATGTTCAAAAGCTGACAAAGAGTGTTGATGGAAGAATGCTTTTCCACAATGTAAATTTTGATGTGGTAAAAGGACAAAAGATCGCTTTCCTGAGTAAAGACCCTGTGGCGCTAACCTCTTTTTTTGAAATCATCAATAAAAGAATGAAACCAGATAGCGGCCATTTTGAATGGGGAAGTACCATTACCACTGCTTATTTGCCGAATGATAATACCGAATTTTTTACCGGCCAACTGTCGTTAATGGATTGGCTAAGACAATATGTACCCGGCCATTATACCGATGTGGATGAAGATTTTTTGAGAGGCTTTTTAGGAAAGATGCTTTTCAGTGGCGACGAAATAAAAAAGAATACGAATGTACTTAGTGGAGGCGAAAAAGTAAGGTGCATGATTAGCCGGATGATGTTGCAAAATCCTAATGTGGTTATTCTTGATGAGCCTACCAATCACCTCGATCTGGAAAGTATCACTGCATTCAATGATGGAATGATCAATTTTCCCGGTATCGTTTTGATGACCACGCATGACCACCAGTTTATACAGACCGTTGCCAACCGTATCATAGAAATTACTCCTAAAGGCATTATAGACCGCCTATGCACTTACGATGAATATTTGGAAGATGAGAGAATAAAAGTTTTACAGGAAGAATTATATAATTGATTTGATACCTGGCGGGGTTGTCTCAAAGATGCAAATTACATTGACATCAGCAACTTATATATTTTGCAAATGAAAAATTAAAACTTGTATCTGGAATTATATAATTAATACTTTTGCCGCAGAAAAATATATTTTCAACAGCAAAATCAAAAATCATTATTTATGAAAAAAGTACCTCTTTTATTATTTGCATTTATTTGCCTGGCGGTAACGGCAGCAAATGCTCAAACATACCAGACAGCCGTAGGCGCTAAATTTTATGTAGGTGATGGTTCTATCGGAGGCATCAACATACGTCATATGACTGCAACACATACCGCATTGGAAGGTTCATTACTTTTTTTTAGCGGTGGCATCGGGGTAGAGGGTTTATATGAATACCAGGGCCCCATAACAGGAGCTGAAGGTTTGAATTATTTTGTGGGAGGTGGCGGTATGCTTGGTTTTGGTACAGGCCCACGTTATAATGGTTATCGCGATAATAGTACCTCTTTTGCCTTAAGGCTTACCGGTGGTGTTGATTATAAATTTGCAGATGCGCCAATTGATGTTAGTCTTGCATTTGATCCATTTTTTTATCTTGCACCTTCTACCGGATCTAATCTTTCTTTGGGTATTGGGATACGTTATGTAATTAAATAAGTATTATAATTTTATAAAAATTCCTGGCTATGGCCGGGAATTTTAATTTAAAAAGTCAAAATAAAAAATAGTTTTGCTTAATGCGAAAAAAAATTATTAATTGTATAGATTATTTTTATCCTGCTTTCAGAAAGTTGATGCCTTTTCAAACCTTTCGATACGCTGTTTGCGGGGGTATTAATACATTATTAGGCCTTTTAATTTATTATATTAGTTTCCATTATATTTTTGACAAAGAAAATTTCGATGCTGGTATTATCGTATTTAAACCCCACAATGCCTCATTATTTTTATCAGGCTGTTTTTCTTTCACAATTGGATTTATATTAAACAAATTTTTGGTTTTTTCTGATTCTTACTTAAAAGGGCGAATTCAGCTATTTCGTTATTTTCTATCTTTTATTCTTAGTCTTATTATCAATTACTTTGTTTTAAATATTTTTGTAGTATACTTTCATTTCGAGGCTTTTCTTTCCCAACTAATTGCAACTTTAATAGTAATTATTGTTAGCTATGTTACTCAAAAAAAATTCACATTCAGAGTAAATAATCCAGTCTTGCAGGATCACAAAGTTTCTAAACAAGAATTTATCTAATTTCCTGCCATTTTTGCACATTTTATCCATTGGCACAAACCTTGTCAATAGGTAATTAATCATTAAAAAAATTTTAAGTTATGGCAAAAATTATAGGAATTGACCTCGGAACTACAAATAGTTGCGTGGCGGTAATGGAAGGAAATGAACCTGTGGTAATCGCAAATGATGAAGGTCGTCGTACCACACCTTCGGTTGTTGCTTTCCTGAAAAATGGAGAACGCAAAGTAGGCGATCCCGCAAAAAGGCAGGCTATTACCAATCCTACCAATACTATTATGAGTGTTAAACGTTTCATGGGACATAAATGGGATGAAGTAACAACTGAAGCAACTCATCAGAGTTATAAATTAATAAAAGGTGACAATGATACCATTCGTATTGATATAGATGGCAGGCAATATACTCCACAAGAAATTTCTGCAATGATTCTTCAAAAGATGAAAAAAACTGCAGAAGATTACCTGGGACAGGAAGTGACTGAAGCCGTAATTACTGTTCCGGCTTACTTTAATGATTCTCAAAGACAGGCAACTAAAGAAGCAGGAGAAATAGCCGGATTGAAAGTGCGTAGAATTATCAACGAACCTACTGCCGCAGCTTTGGCATATGGATTGGATAAAAAAAGTATTGATCAAAAGATCGCAGTATTTGACCTTGGTGGCGGTACTTTTGATATTTCTATTCTTGAATTAGGTGATGGAGTATTTGAAGTAAAATCTACAAATGGTGATACTCACTTAGGTGGTGATGATTTTGATAAAGTAATTATGGATTGGTTGGCTGCAGAATTTAAAAAAGATGAAGCTATTGATCTTCACAAAGACCCAATGAGCTGGCAGCGTTTAAAAGAAGCATCTGAAAAGGCAAAGATTGAATTATCATCCTCAACTGAAACAGAAATCAATCTTCCTTATATCACTGCAGTAGATGGTGTTCCAAAGCATTTGGTAAAAAAATTGACCCGCGCACATTTTGAAAAACTTGCTGATGATCTTTTGTCACGTTGTTTAAAACCTTGCGAGGCTGCATTAAAAGATGCCGGGTTAGGCAAAAATGATATCAACGAAGTAATTCTTGTAGGTGGTTCTACACGTATTCCAAAAGTTCAGGAACTGGTTGAAAATTTCTTTGGCAAAAAACCTCATAAAGGGGTAAATCCTGATGAAGTTGTTGCAATCGGAGCTGCCATCCAGGGTGGTGTACTTACAGGTGAAATTAAAGACGTATTGTTGCTTGACGTGACTCCTCTTTCTTTGGGTATTGAAACCATGGGCGGTGTAATGACAAGGCTTATAGAAAGCAACACTACTATTCCAACAAAGAAAACAGAAGTATTTTCAACAGCCAGCGATAATCAGCCTGGCGTACAAATTCATGTACTTCAGGGTGAACGTCCAATGTCTTCTCAAAATAAAAGTTTAGGAACTTTTAATCTTGATGGTATTCCTCCGGCACCACGCGGAGTTCCACAGGTAGAAGTTACTTTCGATATTGATGCTAATGGTATTTTGAATGTTTCTGCAAAAGATAAAGGAACCGGAAAATCGCACAACATTCGTATTGAAGCTGGAAGCGGATTAAGCAAAGAAGAAATTGAGAAAATGAAAAATGAAGCTAAAGCCAATGAAGCAACCGACAAATTAGCAAGAGAAAAAGTAGATAAAGTAAACCAGGCTGACAGTTTGATTTTCCAGACAGAAAAACAGTTGAAAGAATATGGAGATAAAATTTCAGCAGATAAAAAAGCGCCGATTGAAGCAGCTTTGGAAAAACTAAAAGAAGCGCACAAAACCCAGGATGTGAGTGCTATTGATACTTCAGTTGCAGAATTAAATGCCGCATGGACTACAGCCAGTGAAGAAATGTACAAAGCTACACAGGAAGCTGGTGCACAACAGGGAGATGGGCAGGCAAATGCGCAGCAACCTAAACAGGAAGGTACAGAAGCAGGAGCAAATGAAAATGTAACCGACGCTGAATTTGAAGAAGTAAAATAAATTTGTTCGATCAATAAAATAGAAGAGGTTGAAAAATATTCAGCCTCTTTTTTTATGCCCGGTTACTTTTTTCAGAAACCTGCTAACCATTGTCAAACCGGGTTTGTTTGTATACATTAATTGCTTTAGTTTCTGTTTAAAAATGAAAGGATAAAATTTTTTTACCTTTTTCCCCCTGAAAAACCATTTATTTATCGTGTGTATTTTACATTTTAATCCAAACGGTTTAAATTGCCGTTCTTTAAACTTAAACAATGACGATCCATTTTTACTTAAGGTATCATACAGTGTTCGGCCAGGATTTATATATTTCAGGGAATAATGAATATTTAGGCGATAACGATTCTTCAAAAGCGATTAAGCTTTCCTGGTATAATGATGATTTTTGGCATTTATCTTTACAATTACCTGATGATTTTGATGATACAATACTATATAAATATATTCTCAAGGATAAAAATGGAATGGAAATTTTTGATGGCGAAGAAAATCGCTTTATTGATTTATCCATTTTTAAAAAGAAATCATTCACAATAATTGATACATGGAACGCCGCCGGTAACATAGGAAATGTTTTTTTTACAAGGCCATTCAGTAAAATATTATTATCTCCGGTAGCCAAAACTAAAATAAACAGGCCTAAAAAAATCACTCATGAGTTTAGGGTAAAAGCGCCTTTGCTTCAGCCAGGCGAAACAATATTTTTGTGTGGATCTACTCAAAATTTAAAAAAATGGGATACTGAAAATCCAATATTATTATCACCCAAGCATAACTGGTTTGTCGCAGTTGTTCATTTAGAAGAAAATGAATGGCCGGCAACTTATAAGTATGGAATTTACGATTTAAATCAAAAAAGAATTGTCCGTTTCGAAGACGGCGAAAATAGGTTTTTACAAAAAAGTGAAGATAAAAACGAGGTTACTATTCTCCATGATGGATTTGTAAATTATCCTCCTAAATTCTGGAAAGGCGCAGGCGTTTCTATCCCTGTTTTTAGTTTGCGTTCCCAAAAAAGTTTTGGAGTGGGCGAATTCAGTGATATTAAATTACTGATTGATTGGGCAAAAAAGACTGGTTTAAAAATGATTCAACTATTGCCAATCAATGATACCACTGCGCATCATGATTGGCACGACTCATATCCCTATGCGGCTATCTCAGCTTTTGCATTGCATCCTTTGTATATTAATCTTGAAAAAATTGCAGGTAAAAAATTTCATTCAATAGTAAAACCATTGAAGAAAAAGCAAAAGCAGTTGAATGAGTTGGCAGAATTTGATTATGAGCAAGTGATGAAATTTAAACTTTCTATTTTAAAAGAATTGCACCTGGCTGGCAAAGATGAATTTAAAAACGACTTGGATTATTTTGAATTCTTCGATTTAAACCGTGATTGGTTAGTGCCTTACGCGGCTTTTTCTTATTTGCGCGACAAATACAAAACACCTGATTTTAGAAAGTGGAAAGCACACAAAATTTATAATGAATCTGCAATTCAAAAATTAGTGTCTCCTTCGCAGTCGCATTATGATGACATTTCGTTTTTCTATTTTGTTCAATATCATTTGCATTTGCAAATGAAAGAAGTAGCTGATTATGCGCATCGCCAAAAAATTGTTTTGAAGGGAGATATTCCCATTGGTATTTATCGCTACGGTTGCGATGCATGGGTAAATCCATCATTATATTATATGGATGAACAGTCTGGTGCGCCGCCGGATGATTTTGCTGTAAGAGGGCAGAACTGGGGATTCCCAACTTATAATTGGGAAAAAATGAAAGAAGATAATTTTGAATGGTGGCGCCGGCGATTCGACCAGATGAGCAATTATTTTGACGCTTTTCGTATAGATCATATTCTTGGTTTTTTTAGAATTTGGAGTATTCCCATGGATGCGGTTGAAGGAATCCTTGGAAGATTTGTTCCGGCAATACCTGTTGATATTTCTGAATTTAATTACAATAATATTTGGTTTGATTACGACAGGTATTGTAAACCATTTATTACAGACGATATAATTCAATCCATTTTTAAAGATAAAACGGAAGATGTAAAAGAAAAATTTTTGGATTCATCCCCCAACGGGCAATACCAATTAAAAGATTTTGTAAATACCCAGGCCAAAGTAGCTGAATATTTTGCAAGCGAAAAAAAGGAAGATGATAAAATAAAACAAGGATTGTTCGATTTGATCAGTAATGTGATTTTGCTGGAAGAAAAAAATTCTAATGGACAAAAATTTCATTTTAGAATTGCTATGGATCAAACTTCTTCATTTGTACATCTTGAATACAATACACAGCAACAGTTAAAAGAACTTTACATTAATTATTTCTACAGGCGCCAGGATAATTTTTGGAAGAAACAAGCCATGAAAAAATTACCACAGTTGAAACGAACTACCAACATGTTGATCTGTGGCGAAGACCTGGGCATGGTACCGCATTGCGTACCAAATGTTATGAAGAACCTGGGAATATTGGGACTTGAAATAGAGCGTATGCCCAAAGATCCAAATTCTGAATTTTTTCATCCAAAAGATGCGCCTTATTTATCAATAGTTACCCCTTCCACACATGATATGAGTACCATAAGAGGTTGGTGGGAAGAAGATTTTGCGAACACACAAAAATTTTATAATCATATCCTTGGCCATTATGGAGAAGCGCCTCATTTATGCGAAGGATGGATCAATAAAGAAATAGTGTTACAGCATTTGTATTCGCCGGCTATGTGGAGTATTTTTCAACTATCCGATTTGTTAGGAATAGATGAAAAGCTTCGCCGGGAAAATCCCCATGAAGAAAGGATCAATATTCCTTCAGACCCAAATCATTATTGGCATTACCGTATGCACATGGATTTGGAAAAGCTTTTAAAGGAAAATGATTTTAATGAAGAAATACGGAAGTTCGTTATTGAAAGTGGCAGAAACGATTGACATAAAAAGGTTCATTGAAATTTGAAATTGAATTAGATGATAATATCCATTTAAAGATTGAAGAATTAATAATTAAAAAAATAAAAAAATCCAATAAAAGGTTGTGTCTTTATACTTTTCAATAAAGTTGGAGATCAGGATATAAAGTCCACTTTAAGGGTCAGGGTTATATGAATATAAAGTATAAAAAATCCAATCTTCCGTTCAAACATCCATTCACAATTTCAAAAGGAACTAAAACACATCAACCAGCATTATTAGTTGAGTTGGAATATTTCGGAATCCGAGGTTACGGTGAAGCGCCCGCAATAGCCTATTACAATATTTCTGTTGAAAAAATGATTGACGATATTGAAGCAAAGAAGCAACTCATAGAAAAATTTTCATTTACAGAACCTGGAAGGTATTGGCATTACCTGCATCATCTTTTTCCGCAAAATCCATTTTTAGTTTGTGCTTTGGATATGGCAGGATGGGATATTTATGGAAAAATGAAACGCAAACAACTTTATCAATTATGGGATCTCGATATTTCTAAAAATCCTTTAACTGATATAACAATCGGTATTGATACCGTTGAAAATATGGTTTTGAAAATGAAAGAAACGCCCTGGCCCATTTATAAAATTAAATTAGGAACTGCAGATGACATTCACATTATTCAGGAACTAAGAAAACACACTGAAGCTGTCTTCCGAATTGATGCAAATGCCGCATGGACGGCTGATGAAGCATTAGAAAAAATAAAAATTTTCAAAGAACTGGGTGTTGAATTTATAGAACAGCCCTTGGCAAAAGAGGATTGGGCAGGAATGAAATATTTATATGAACATTCTCCATTGCCTCTTATAGCAGATGAGAGTTGTGTATCGGAGCATGATGTAGAAAAATGTAAAGGCTATTTTCATGGCATCAATATTAAACTTACCAAATGCAGCGGTATTACCCCGGCATTGCGTATGATTACCAAAGCCCGCGAGTTTGATATGAAGGTAATGGCAGGTTGTATGAATGAAAGTTCAATTGGCACAGGAGCCATTGCGCAACTGTTGCCATTACTGGATTATGTAGATATGGATGGACCATTGCTGCTGGCTGATGATGTGGCAGAGGGAGTGCAATATGATTATGGAAAAATTATCTACTCAAATGCCAATGGATTAGGGGTTTTTGTAGAGCCATTTTAAATTTCACAAAACTTTTTTTGTTCAAATAAATTTTCATTCATTACTTTGCAACTTCAATGAAACAAATAATTCACATACATCATCATCATATATTACCAACTGGTAAGCCGTGTTGATTTGTATGCAATGAAACATATTTAAAATAGGCTTACTGAAAAGTGAGCCTTTTTTATTTTAAAAATCTAATGCTAAAAAAAATCTAATGCTAAAAATAGCTATTCAGAAATCGGGCAGGCTTTATGACCATTCTTTGCAACTTTTAAAAGAATGTGGTATTGAACTCAACAATGGAAACAGGCAATTAAAAGCCTTTGCACTTGATTTTCCATTGGAAGCGTATTTTCTACGTGACGATGATATTCCTCAATATGTTTTTGACAACGTGGCCGATATTGGCATTGTTGGTGAAAATGTTTTGCTCGAAAAAAATAAGGATATTGAAATCGTAAGTAAACTAGGTTTTGGCCGTTGCCGCTTGAGTATTGCGGTACCTAAAAACTTAAATTATACTGAGCCAAAAGATTTGCAGGGATTGAAAATTGCAACCTCTTACACTACACTTTTACAAAATTACCTGGATGAAAAAAAAGTAAAAGCTGAAATTCACGAAATAAGTGGTTCTGTAGAAATTGCTCCGGGAATAGGTCTTGCAGATGCAATTTGTGACCTGGTGAGCAGTGGAAGTACGTTATTTACAAATGGTTTAAAAGAAGTGGAAGTAATTTTGAATTCAGAAGCGGTACTGGTGGCCAATCGAAATCTGGGTCCTGAAAAAACAAAAATTCTTGATAATCTTTTACTCCGTGTGAATGCGGTAAAAGCGGCAAAAAACAACAAATATATTATGATGAATGCCCCTAATTCGCAATTAGAAAATATTTGTTCATTATTGCCCGGCATGAAAAGCCCGACAATAGTTCCGCTGGCAGAAAGTGGCTGGAGCAGCGTGCAGAGCGTAGTAAATGAAAATGATTTTTGGCAGGTGATTGAAAAGCTCAAATTATTTGAAGCAGAAGGAATATTGATAGTACCCATTGAAAAAATGATTTTATAAAAGAGAAAAATATGAATGCAACTATTATAAATCCGATAAGGGAAGAATGGCCCCAATTAATGCGGAGACCTCAAATTGATTCGCAGAATCTGGAAGAAATTGTTTTGGAAATTATCAATACCGTAAAACAAAATGGTGATGAGGCGGTAAAGAATTATTCTTTGAAATTTCATGGTTTTTCTCCGGAAAATCTATGGGTAACTCCTGAAGAAATTGAGGAATCTTCGAAAGCGGTAAATAAGGATTTGAAAAAGGCAATTCTGTTTGCCAAAAAAAACATTGAAAAGTTTCATCAGCAGCAAGTTGAAAAATTAAAAAAAGTTGAAACTTCTTCCGGAGTAGTTTGCTGGCGCAAAAGTGTTCCTGTTGAAAAGGTTGGTTTGTATATTCCCGGCGGAAGTGCACCATTATTTTCTACATTATTAATGCTGGCTATTCCTGCAAAAATTGCAGGTTGCAAAAATATTATTGTAACCACACCTGCCAATAAAAGTGGAAATGTAGATACCGCAGTTTTATTTGTTGCCCATATTCTGGGAATCAAAAATATTTATAAAGGCGGCGGTGCACAGGCAATAGCAGCATTGGCATATGGTACACAGACTATTGAACGAGTTGATAAAATATTTGGCCCCGGTAATCAATATGTAACCTACGCAAAAAAATTAGTGAATATGGATGGAGTCGCTATTGATATGCTTGCCGGCCCAAGCGAACTGGCAGTTTATGCAGATAATACTTCGGTGCCTGCATTTGTAGCAGCTGATCTTTTAAGCCAGGCCGAACATGGAGCAGATAGCCAGGTGGTGCTGGTTGCATCAAATAAACAAATTATTGAAAATGTGATTAATGAAATTCATAAACAATTGCCTTCACTTCCCAGGAAGGAAATTATTGAACAAAGCTTTTTGAATCGCAGATTGATTGTGATAGAAAATAAAGAAGAAGCTTTTGATTTTTTAAATGAGTATGCACCGGAGCATTTAATAATTGCTTCCAAAAAAGCGGATCAACTTTCAGAATATGTAAAGAATGCCGGAAGTGTTTTTCTTGGAAATCTTTCTCCTGAAAGTGCCGGCGATTATGCTTCCGGTACCAATCATTCGCTGCCCACCAATGGAACTGCAAGAACGCAAAGCGGCGTTTCTGTAGATAGTTTTGTAAAGAAAATTACTTTTCAAAAAATTATCAAAAAAGGAATTAACAATATAGGGCCGGCCGTGGAGAAAATGGCTGCTGCAGAAAGGCTCGATGCACATAAAAATGCTATTAGTATTCGACTGAAAAAAATCAAGTAATGACCAATTTTAATATTGATGATCTCGTTAGAGAAAATATAAAAAATCTGAAACCTTATTCTTCAGCAAGAAGTGAATTCACCGGTGATGCCTCAGTTTTTTTAGATGCCAATGAAAACGCTTATGGTTCACCGTTAGATGAAAATTTTAACCGGTATCCTGATCCATTGCAATGGCAATTAAAGGTGGAACTTTCAAAAATAAAAGGAGTACCTCCGCAAAATATTTTTATCGGTAATGGCAGTGATGAAGTGATTGATTTGGCGTATCGCATTTTTTGTGAACCCGGGATTGATAATGTAATCATCTGCCCGCCTACTTATGGTATGTATAAAGTAGGTGCTCATATTAATAATGTTGAAATCAGGGAAGTTAATTTAACCAACGACTTCCAATTAGATGTTGAAGGGATTTTATCGGCAGTAGATGAAAACACCAAATTGCTTTTCATATGCTCTCCTAATAATCCTACAGGAAATAATATGTACAGGCCCGATATTGAATTTTTGTTGAATAATTTTCCCGGCATCGTTATTATTGATGAAGCCTATATTAATTATTCGCGCCAAAAACCATTTATTCAGGAACTTACTGAATATGAAAATTTGATTGTAATGCATACACTTTCTAAAGCGTGGGGGCTTGCTGCACTAAGACTTGGGTTGGGATTTGCTTCAGAAAAAATTATTGATCTTTTTAATAAAGTAAAACCACCCTATAATATTAACCAATCATCGCAGCAGTTAGGTATTAAAGCATTGGTCAATATTGAAGAGGTAAATGCAAACATAAAAAATACAGTAGAGCAAAGAGTTTTCGTGCAACAACAATTATCAAAATTTAGTTTTGTAAAAGAAATATATCCATCCGATTCAAATTTTATTTTAATAAAAACGGATGATGCGGATAAGTTATATCAATATTTATTGGGACATAAAATTATTGTCCGCAACAGGAGCAAAGAACCTTTGTGTGAAAATTGTATAAGAATAACAATAGGAACACCTCAAGAAAATGAAACACTAATAAAATCATTAATGAATTATGAGTAAGAAAGTATTATTTATTGATCGGGATGGTACCATTATAAAAGAAGCCCCGCCAACCTACCAGCTTGATGCTTTTGCAAAACTGGAATTTTATCCTAAGGTATTTGAATACCTGACAAAAATCGTAAAGGAATTTGATTACGAATTAGTGATGGTTACTAACCAGGATGGATTGGGTACTGAAGCTTTTCCTGAAGATTCTTTCTGGCCCATACAACATTTTGTTTTGAGCGCCCTTGAAAATGAGGGTATTGTTTTTTCGGAAATATTTATTGACCGCACATTTCCTCATGAGAATAAACCTACCCGCAAACCTGGTACAGGAATGCTTGAAGATTATTTGAATACAGAGAAATATGATTTAAAGAATTCTTTCGTAATAGGCGACAGGCTTACAGATGTGCAATTGGCTAAGAACCTTGGTTGCCGTGCATTCTGGCTAAATAACCACGACGGTTTGGGTAATGATGAACTGACAGTCACTGAGAATGCTTTTAAAGAAATAATAGCGCTCGAAACACAAAAATGGGAAGATATTTATAATTTTTTAAAACAACCTCCAAGGAAAATTACACATTCAAGGAATACCAACGAAACTAAAATAGAAGTAGCAATCAACCTTGATGGTAATGGAATAGCAGATAATAAAACCGGGTTAGGATTTTTTGATCACATGCTAGACCAGGTAGCTAAACATTCTGGAATAGATCTTAAAATTCATTGCGAAGGCGATCTTCATATTGATGAGCACCATACTATTGAAGATGTATCTTTAGCTTTTGGTGAAGCGGTATTAGCAGCATTAGGTGATAAGCGTGGAATTGAAAGATATGGATATTTATTACCGATGGATGATTGTCTTGCACAGGTGGCTATTGACTTTGGCGGTAGAAGTTGGTTAGTTTGGAAGGTGGAATTTAAAAGAGAAAAAATAGGAGAGATGCCTACGGAAATGTTTTACCATTTTTTCAAATCATTCAGTGATGCGTCAAAAAGTAACCTCAATATAAAGGCAGAAGGAACCAATGAACATCATAAAATTGAAGCCATTTTTAAAGCATTTGCCAAAGCAATTAAAATGGCTATAAGACGGGATCCGTTAAATAATTCCTTACCAACCACAAAAGGATTGTTATGAACTTAGCTATCATAAAATACAATGCCGGCAATGTGCAAAGCGTATTGTATGCTTTGCAACGTTTAGGTGTAAATGCTATTGTTACGGATAATCATAAAGAAATAGCCGCTGCCGATAAAGTGATTTTCCCCGGTGTTGGAAATGCTTCTTCAGCAATGGAATATTTACATAGAAAAGGTCTTGATGAATTGATCATTTCGCTTCAACAACCTGTTCTTGGAATTTGCCTTGGCCTTCAGTTGCTGTGCAATTTTAGTGAAGAAGGAAATACAAAATGCCTTGGAATTTTTGATGTGGAAGTAAAGAAATTTGATGAATCCGTTAAGGATGAAAATTTGATTCCGGTTAAAATTCCGCACATGGGTTGGAATAATATTTATCATCTTTCTTCACCATTGATGAAGGGAATTAATGAAAATGCATTTATGTACTTTGTGCATAGTTATTATGCAGAGTTATCGCCTCAAACGATTGCTAGTACTAATTATGTAGTTCCCTTTAGTGCTGCGATTCATAAGAATAATTTTTACGGAGTTCAGTTTCATACCGAAAAATCGGCTGCAATAGGAGAGAAAATACTTTCAAACTTTATAAACATAATTTAAATGGAAATAATTCCCGCTCTTGATATTATTGATGGAAAATGTGTTAGGTTGGAGAAAGGTGATTTTACCAAAAAGATTGTTTACAATAATGATCCGTTGGAAGTGGCAAAAGGTTTTGAAGATGCAGGATTAACCAGGTTGCATATTGTTGATTTAGATGGAGCTAATGGCCAGGGATTAAAGAATCTAAAGACCCTGGAAAATATTTCAAAACATACTTCTCTCGTTATTGATTTTGGTGGAGGATTAAAAAATACAGACGATATAATATCAGTTTTTAATGCCGGCGCTTCTATGGTGAGTGTAGGAAGTGTAACTATTAAAAATCCTGAATTATTTGCTCAATGGATTCTTGATTTTGGCCCGCAAAAGTTTTTACCCGGAGCAGATGTGCTTCACAAAAAAATTA
>DATCMY010000084.1:0-12584 GCA_036565505.1 Hanamia sp. | reverse complement strand
GTTGGGATATAGTAATAAATGAATAGGATTGCAATTGTAAAATGGTAGTTAGAATTATTTGGCCGTATCAAAGGTTTGAAACATTTTATTTTTCGGAAAGTTAAAAGCTACCATTCGATCATTTAATAAGAGTTTACAGGCTTTAGCCAAAATTGTAAATAATTATTTTGGCTAAAGCCTGTAAATAAATTTCATTTTATCCCCGGGTTAAAACCCGGGGCAACTAAAAGAGTCTTCGATTACGCTTACTCTACGTAATTCTAAAACCTTAATAATTTTAAATAATTAATACAGATCATCTGGAATACCCTGATGTACAGGATTATATAATCCTATAATCCTATAATCAGGAAAATCCTGATTCAGATGATGATTGATTTAATCAGGAGTAACCGTGCAATATAACACCACGTCATTAAAATCGTTATCACATAACGTGGATGATCTGTCGGTATCCTCAAACCCGATTAATAATTTATTTTCAGGAGCGTAATTTATTAAAATCGCATGCTTTTTTAAGTTTGGGTCCGTTTCAGGGTTTAAAGCATCGGTTGTAAAGAAACGCGCCACATTATTATTGAGTGCATGAGTACTAAGATCCCAGGAGTTTTGCATTAAAACAATACCAACAGATGTGCCCGCACTAAATTTTCCAATGTTCACTTTATCGCCCGGAAGCAATGATGTATATAACCCCGCATTGGGGAAAGCATAGGTGATTAATTTAAGGTCAGCGGCACTTGTTGGCGGCTGATAAGTAGTATAGGTGTAATAGGCAATTGCATTCGTAAATCCACTAACACCATGTACAAAAGTGATGTATACATCAGATGGCTGGGTGATTACAATATCACCAATTGCTACATTATTAAAAAATTCAGGATGGGAGATTCTTAAATCTTGTCCGTTGGGAAGGATACTATCCACAAAGGAAAGAAAAGTAGGAGAAATGGTATCTTTCAATAAATTGTTCGGTAATCCGGAAGAATTAAAAGTTCCTAAAGTTTGATAACTGGTTCCATTATGGGGCTTTTGACAGGCATTGACCAGTAAAAGAATAATAAAAAGTAAGAGGTAATTTTTTGTTTTCATGACTTGTGTGTTTTGCTATACAGAAAATAAATAAAATGAGAACGAATCCCTGTATAATTTGAAATAATTCTCATTGCTAATTTGTAGATCAAATTGTTTGCCACAAAGTATTATAATTCAAATTCTTATATATAAAACTATAAATAAGCAAACACCTGCTATCCTTTCCTGATAAAAATTCTGGTTTATTACGTGATGTATCAGAGAACAATCTTTAATGTTTAAATAGGTTGTTTATCTTAATTAGCGTTTAAAATTATAAATTATTGTATAAAAATAATATGATGATTGTCATGGAAATGACTGAATATCGTCATACTATAAATTTTATTATTGTAGGGCTAATTTAATAGATACCGGGCTGCTCTTAGAGACACGCCGATTTTGATATTTTTGCGGGTTTATAAAAGCATTTAATTGACTTTGTAAATGGTATGAAAAATATAAAGAAAAGTAAAGAGATAAATATTGGCCCAGGTATTTATAAACGGCCCTGCAAGGATGCAATCGAGGCTATTGGGAAATAATTTGAGTTCCCTAATCAAAAAAGAAAAACTTCCCTAATTGAAAAAAGCATAATCTTCAAAACCCTCTGAGAGATTCATAAAAAGACTTATCATCAACAAATGGCTGATTTCTCAAACGGATGCCGGTTGCCTTAAAGATGGCATTGGCAACAGCGCCGCCGGTTGGTGGCAGGGCCGGTTCGCCCAGGCCTGTCGGATCTATTCCATTATCAACAAAGTGTGCTTCTATTTCAGGAATTTCTTTCATGCGGATGATGCGGTAATCATCAAAATTCTTTTGCTCCGGTGTACCATCCTTAAATGTTAGTTTGCCATACATGGCATGCCCATATCCATCCACAATGGCGCCCATCACCTGTTGCAGGGCCCCGCTTTTGTTCACCACCTCTCCGCAATCTGAAACCGCATATATTTTTTTAACCACAGGGATTTTGTCATTCATTACCACTTCACATACCTGCGCCACATAGGAGGCATGTGCGAAGTAAACACTGAAACCCTGTGAGACCCCACTCTTTGTTCCCCACCCTGCTTTTTCAGCTACCTGTTTAATCACTGTTTCCATCCTGTCAATGTTATATTTGATAGCGCCTGCGGGGGTACTTCTTGCTTTTTGTAAAAGTTCTAACCTGAATTGCACCGGATCTTTTCCCGCAGCAAGTGCCACTTCATCTAAAAAACTTTGTTCGGCAAAGCCTAAAAAGTTGGTGACCGGAGCCCGCCATGCACCTGTAGTGATAGGAGATGTATATTCCACCGAATCGATCAAAAGATTATCAACTGCACCTGAAGGAAAATTGTCTTCACGTGTTGCGTTATTAAGGTTAATACCTACGCCCCGCAGTTTATAGCCGGTCATATTGCCTTTTGCATCGAGCGCCGCTTCAAAACGGTAACGCACCGCGGGCCGGTAACTTCCACCCATCATATCATCTTCCCGCGACCAGATAACTTTTACGGGCTTTTTAATGATGCTGGATAATTCTGCCGCTTCAAGCACATAATCGTATTTAAGACGTCTTCCAAAACCTCCACCCAGCCGGGTAATCTCTAATGTAATTTTATTTTCAGGAATATTCAACAATTTTGAGGTAGCCGCACGTGCACTGCCGGGTGTTTGTGTAGGGCCCACTAATTCTACTCCATCCGGACGAACATTCGCAAAAAAATTCATCGGCTCCATAGGGTTATGTGGAAGGAAGGGGCATTGGTATTCACTCTTAATAGTTTTAGCTGCATTTTTGAAGGCAGTGTCCACATCACCGTCTTTTCTGCGCACGGTGGCCTTATCACTGTTTAACAGGGAAGCCAATATTTGATCATGGTCTGATGTACTTTCAATAGATCCGTCTTTCTCATATTCAATTTTTACCGTCTTTCTCGCCTTCATAATTTCCCAGGTGGATTTACCTACGATGGCTACATTGTTTTTAAAGGTGACCACATCAACAATACCGGGCATTGCTTTGGCAGCAGCAGCATCTACTGATTTAATTTTTGTACCATAGGCAGGTGGGCGCTGGATCATGGCAAACACCATTCCTTCGCGATAAAAATCCAAACCGAACATTCCCTTGCCGGTAATAATGTTTTTATTTTCAACATTCCTGACAGCGGTACCTATAATTTTAAAATCTTTCCGGTTCTTTAAGGGAACATCTGGCGGCAGTTTTATTTTAGAGGCTTCTTCGGCCAGTTCGCCATAACCAAGTTTCTCCCCTGACTTTTCATGAATCACAAAACCATTGCTGGTAGTACAGGATGCGGGCTCTACATTCCAGCGCTTAGCAGCGGCAGCCACCAGTAAATAACGGGCCGAAGCGCCTGCATTCCGTAATCTTTTCCATGAGTGAGGAATGGCGCCGCTACCCCCTGTTAACTGCCGATCAAATTTTTCGGTATCCAGCGGCGCCTGTACCA
Source organism: Hanamia sp. (assembly GCA_036565505.1). Classification (GTDB taxonomy): domain Bacteria; phylum Bacteroidota; class Bacteroidia; order Chitinophagales; family Chitinophagaceae; genus Ginsengibacter. The sequence continues at coordinate 9,045 of DATCMY010000084.1, read as the reverse complement.
CTTTCACTTTAGTCCAGTCTGCATCAAGTTCCTCAGCAACAATCATAGGAAAAGAAGTCATGATGTTCTGACCCAGTTCGGGATTGGGAGAAAAAATAGTGACGGTGCCATCAGTACTTATTGACAAATAACTATTGAAACCCAGGTCGCCCGCAAAGTTATCTTTGTTAATTACTTCCGGCTTCTCTGCCTCCACACTGAACCAGCTAAACCCCAGCAAAAGCCCTCCACCGGTAAGGGAAGTTATTTTTAAAAAATCCCGCCTGCTGGTTTTATTTAATGTAGTCTTCATAAATTAAATTTTTGTGCTTGCTAATTTTACAGCTTCGCGAATGCGGTGATAGGCACCACAACGGCAAATATTATCAGTCATCGTGTCCTCAATTTCCTGGTCGGTTGGTTTGGGGTTTTCAATTAATAATGCAGCGGCAGTCATGATCTGGCCCGACTGGCAATAACCGCATTGAGGTACATCCACCTCATCCCATGCCAGTTGCAAAGGATGGTCTCCGTTTTCTGATAAGCCTTCGATTGTTGTGATTTGTGATGATGATTTTATTTTTGAAACAGGGTACACGCACGACCTGATGGCTTTGCCATCAAGCAATACTGTACAGGCGCCGCACTCTGCAATTCCGCAACTGAACTTGGTACCCACCAAACCAAGATGATCTCTGAGCACCCATAGAAGCGGCGTATCGGCAGCAACATCAGCCTTGTATTCCTTTTTGTTTATCTGAAGAGTGAAAATAGCCATTGGGATATGTTTTTATTAGTAGTTTGAAGTCAGTATAAATCCAACTCATTTTGCCAGGCAAAGTAGATCACATCAAAAATAATATAAATGATCATGGATAGATAACACTATGATATTGGTCAGTAAAAACAGTTCAGGTGAATTGAATACAGGAAGATTATTATTATTCTTCAGCAGGATTTTATTATTACCAAGAAAATGAATTTTGGGTTGATGGGATATTTTCCGGTTAACAAAGTTTGATATATCATTCTGTTTTATTGGCACATAATTAGATAGGTGATTCATGGTTTTTCATACGATATTGGTTTAACAAAGGACTGGATTTCAATCTGGTCCTTATTGTTATTTCAAAATGCCGGTAATGATAATCTATATAAAAGGATTTAATAACTGCTATTCAAATTTTGCTATTTTATTTCCTTTAAAAATTCAATCCAAAATATGGTTCTTTATTTGTAGTACTTGAAAATTATTTTTTAACTCAATAAAATTTACAAACATGGCTACAGAACAATATCATGAACCCGTAGGCGAATTATCTCAGAAAACCAGGACTTTTGCAAGAATGATTCTATCATTAATTGAAGAAGGAGAAGCTATTAACTGGTACGAACAAAGAATAAGCGTTGAAAAGGATAAAGACGCAAAAGCGATCATGCAGAATGCTCAAAAAGAAGAGTTCAAGCATTTCAGCATGGACCTTGAATTTTTGTTAAGACAAAAAGAAGATTGGAGAAAAATTATCAATAATATAATTTCTAAACCCGGCGATATAGTTAAGAACGGAGAAATTGCCGAAAAGAAAGTCTAACTATAATTGAAAAAAGGTACAGGCACCCAATTTCCCAACATTTATAAGTTTAATGCAGAATTATATGCAACATAACCGGTAAAAATAAAACCATATAATGGGTTACCTTTTAATAATCCCGGTATTAACAAGTAATTAATACTTAAAAAATAAAAAAAATCAAATGAAAAAATCATTTTTAGCAATTGCGATTGTAACTATTTCTTTCGCTGCTTGTACAGGCAATGACACAAAAACGAATGAATCCACAACAAGTGACACTTCAACCGTAGTTACTAAAGACACTATGCAGGTTATTAAAGACAGCACTGTTAAAACAACTGTTACTGTTGATACTTCTAAAGTAAAAGCAGATACTACAAAAAAGTAATCAATAGTTGACGGTAATTCATTTGAATAACCATCTCTTTTTTGAATCTTTTATTAAAACTAGTCGTACGCTCTTCTGATTTTCAGAAGGGCTTTTTTTTAGCTTACGTTTTTTGAAAATTACTATCAACGGCTTTTTGTATTATTACCCTCCATTTGCCTTACTTATAAAGATACATGATCCTATAAAAATCAATATTTAAAACTATGCTTAAAATTATCAGTAGAATTAAAAAAAACATGCTTACTAGATAAGATACTTTTCTTTTGTACATTTTAAACCGCATTTATAAACTTGTATTTCTTTAATTTAGTTTCCTCATCCCTGATACCAGTTAATTTAATATTATAAACCGGTACCTGCTCATGAAAACCACTATAATGTGGAAACTGAATTTCAATATTAGTTTGCAGGTCAAAATACTTTACTTGTTGTGTATCATACTTATTAATCACAACAGCCTCAGGATGGTAACTTTTGAGATAAACCCGGGATGAAAGTAATGGCATAATACGCGCAGTAGAAACCACAATAGCAAAGGAATCATCCGGGTCCTTTCCCGGATTCTGAGGACCCTGTGCAAATAGGGTTGTGGAAAAAAGGCAAATAGAAAGTAATAATGGGAATTTGAGTAAAAACTTTTTCATAGGCATTTGGTATACAGGTAGCTGGCTCGGATTTTAAATAACCAGTAATGCAAAATTGTACATTTTACATTTTATTATGTGTAATATACTTACTAAATGGATGTAGTAAATTTTCTAAAAAAAATGATGGTACTGTGATTCCTTTCGTTTTGATGGTAAAAATCACCTGCCCAATCAAAAGTGTTTGGAGCTTTATCAATGCCGGAAGAATTACTGCAATTGATTCTATCGCACCTTTTATAACTTCCTCTTAATTTATATTTAAGCAAAATTTCCATAATCATAGATTATGTTGATTGTAGTCAGTAAATTGCCTGTGATAAGATCTTACATTTCGCCTAAATAAATTTATTATGAACAACGATCATCATAATGATTACAGGTTTAATGGCTTGATATTTATATTTTTCATGGTCCTGTTCTTCTCTTCCTGCGATACCTATAATTTTTCGCAGCCCCAGCCGGCAGATAAAGAAAATATTTATGAGTTTCCCAAAGATTTTCAAGGGTACTGGATTCTTAAAAAAGAAGATGAATCTGTAAATATTGGCATTAGGAATGTGGAATTTATTGAGGATCATTATACCGAGAAAATAGCAAAAGGTGCATGGCCCCGCCTGGATGATAAAGGCAATTTTATTAATTCACCATTTAATAACGGCGGATTGAAAACAATAAGATATGATTCTTTAAAAAGGCCAATAGATACCATAAATAACTACCTGGTAAGAGGAAACTATATTTATCATACAGATACCAAGGGATTGCTGGAGAAGGGCTACCATTACCGCGTTGACAACGATACCATTATTGTTTCAATAGATGACACTACCCTGTTTGATCTTGGCCGAAATGCATTTCTGCGAAAATTGAATAATAAGTATTATGTGCTCAATATTAATAACAGCATTATTGGCGATTTAAACAACGGTGATATTAACCGTTGGTGGCAGGTACTTATTCTTGAGAAAAAAGACAAAGCACATATCAATGTATGGTACCTCATAGAAAAATTTGAACAACTACCTTCCATGTTCTACAATCATGATGGCTATTATTACTTTGACGGCAAGTGGACTACTGCGGATATGATGCGTCTGCTACATGAAGGAAATTTTAAGGTGGGAACCCGGTTAATCCACAATAAGAAAACGGGTAAAAAGAATTAAACACCTTATGCCCTTTCTTTAGAATGTTTAAATAAAAAAGACAGAACAATCTTACATATCAAATTCATAAATCATTTGGAGAAATTTTCTACTAACGCAACAATAAAACTGTTCCCTTTTTGCTAACTTTCCTTTTGTTATTTTGCATTTCTATGTAGTAAACATAGGCTCCGGCAGGAAGTGGTTCGCCATGTAGTTTTCCATCCCATCCCATGTGCGCATCTTCAGTTTTAAAGATCAATATTCCCCAACGATTATAAATAAAAAACTTATTTATTTTATAATTATCAAGAGGTATTATGCTAAACACATCATTTATTCCATCACCATTAGGAGTGAAAGCATTTGGAATAAAAATATCTTTATAAACACTTACTTTAACATCATCCATGGCAGTGCCACAACCAACAGTTGAAACAACATTTAATGTATAAACCATTTCTTCCGAAGGAAAAACATTCGGATTTAATGAATGGCTGTCACTCATAAATGTAGAAGGTGACCAATAATAATTTACGGCAGTACCACTTACAAAAGAATTTAGAGTTGCAGTATCACCAGCCAGAATTATTTTATCAGCACCAGCCCGGGCAACAGGATTTTTATAAACATCTATTGGAACATAGGCAGAATCTTTGCAGCCGTAGGAGTTGGTTACTGTAACCTTGTATATAGTGGAGTCTTGTGGCGTGGCAACAGGATCAGCAACCCCATCATTTGATAAGCCAAGAGCAGGTGTCCATTGAAAAGTGCCGGCAACAGATGAAGTTGCTAAAAGTGTTTCGCTATTACCCTGGCAAATTGGCTGAGAAGGAGCAACAGAAATTCTTATACCGGGGAATGCAGATAAATAAAAGGTATCTAATGATACACATCCAAAATAAAAGTTTTCTCTCAGTGTATACATGCCTGTATCGCGTGGTTGCAAATTTTGAATAATTAAGGCAGGATCATTGGAATTAAAACCGCCTGAACCTGTCCACAGAATGGAAAGCGCTTTGGGATCTGTTGGAGGCATTACAAGATCCTGGCCCAGGCAACCAAGAATATTTTGAGGAGTTTTATGCTCGGCCACAGGATGAATTTCTGTATAAATTGTATTCGATGGAATCCTGCAATAAGGTGAATTGATATTTTCACGATCAGCTACAGCCATCCGGTATAAAATAACTCCTGAAGTTCGGTGTGGTACCTGGTAGGTGGTAGTATTTTCTCCCGGTATATCATTCCATGTTTTCCCTGTATCCAAACTGTTTTGCCATACAATTACGGGATCACTTAATCCTGCCGTATAAGTTCCTTTCATTACAAAAGGATTGGTATAATCGGCACAAACATTTGCCGCATCAGTGCTTCCGTCAATGGTTACATTTACTGCTACAGCGCTGCATTGCCGGAATGTAATATCATCCAATGCAAAGCCATTACCACAACCAGATGGGGCGTTTGCCATGAGCTTAAGTATTACCGCATCATTAACTGCAGGATTGGTAAAAGATAAACCGTATTGTTTCCATGATTTTTCATTGGTAACAGGAAGATCGCCGGTATTATAACTTGCTAATAAAGTGCCATCCAATTTTTCAATACGAAAAGTAAGATTTGGTAAAACCGGGTGTCCGCCACAGGTCCAGGGCAATTGCATCACATTTGTAATGTAAGCTGCATATTGATAAATAATATTCGGGCATAAACCTTTAGCCGTATCTACATGAACAAGTCCGGGTGTATTCTCAGCATTCACCATCATATAATTGCCATCCACACCACCGGTATGATCGCCTATCATTTGTACCCATGAACCACCACATCCAAACAAAAAATTATTGATCGTATATTGTCCCTTGGCAGGGCATCCTTTCGCATAAGTATAAGAAGTGGTATTGGGTGGCAAAGGCGAATGGCCAACTCCAAAAGTAACGTTCACTATGGGATCGCCCAAAGTGCCCGTGCAAAGTTGTGCTGAAACAAAAATTGAATAGAAGCATAAGAATACTGTCAACACGCAAAATCTTATTTTTGATATTCCTGTTGATTTCAAATTATATGAAGTTTTTTAGAGCCAACCGTAAGATATATTAATCATGCATCTGATGCGTAGCACCATCAGCATTTTGAACATTTCCGGTGCATAAGTTTAAAAAGTTAGCAAAAAAATTTGTCTTGTATACTGATCCTGCCTGTAGTAAAAATAAGGCAAAGATTTAAAAGATTGGCATCTTGGCATTTCATTTAGCTAAGCGGCACAGGACGCTTTGCAAAAAGCCACGCATCAGTCATTTTGTTTTTATATTACATTCTTATGATAATAGGTAGTAGAATTATTAAGAAAACCGGGCGACAGAAATATGCTGCCTGACTTTGGCCGGGTAATATTTTTGTCCCAGCCAATTTTGAAACGCCAAAAAGAAACTTTATTTTGTAATAAATATTTAAGAAATGAATTCAGAACAACTAAGAAACCTGCAAGCCCCGATTAAAGAAAGATACAGGAACCAACCCGGGGAAGCCATTGTAACACTTAAAGCGCAGGGTAAAATTGGCGAAGGGATCTCTTGCAAGGTTGAGACCGGCAAGGCCTTGACAGAGGCGGGACTTCATCCGGCAACCGGAGGAGACGGTATGCTTATTTGTTCCGGCGATATGCTTCTTGAAGCGCTGGTAGCTTGCGCAGGTGTTACCCTTAAAGCAGTTTCAACTGCTATTGGTGTTGAGATAAAAGAAGGAACCGTAAAAGCAGAAGGAGATTTAGATTTTCGCGGCACCTTAGGTGTTACAAAAGAAGTATCCGTAGGATTTGATACAATACGGCTTTATTTTATTCTTGATACAAATGCAACATCTGAACAACTTGCAACCATCAAAAAACTGACTGAGAGGTATTGCGTAGTTTATCAAACACTAACCAAAGGAGTTACGATTGAAACATCTTATGATAAAAAGTGAGAATGCTATTCTGTGTTAGCTTTAACTCCTGGCGGGATCCTGCTATGTAATATACCTTTTGATCTACAATAAAGATTCCCATAAATATCTATCCTTTTGTTGCTTTATTTCTTTATTCTCGGCTGCATCGTCACTATACCAATCTTTAGTGCGATCCCTGATGGTTGCTTCCAAAAATTTCAAATCATAATGCTTTTTGGCAGAGACAGGTTTGATGATGCTTTCATCTACCCCGTTCACCATCACTTTTGTAGCGATCCATGAGGTATATAACCGGGGTATCGTTACACCCAGTATCATCCCCGGCAATCCTTGTATAGAACAAGGGCCTCCCGGAACTAATATTTCATCGGTATAAAAAGCAAAAACATATACGCTGTCAAATATAACAGCAACTGCTTTCCTGCAATTAAACCCAGCTATTACCCTGTTGTCATTGGTAATCTTCCATTTTAGCTTTGGCATGGTATCTTCTACATTAATTTCATTACCATAAACACTTTTTTGCATGTCGTATTTACCGGAATTATAATCGAAATACCAAACATTATCTTCCTCATCACTTGTAAGAAATGAGGGCAATTTTTTATCACCCCAATGATCGAATTTGTAAACGCTTTTATTATCGGCAAAAGTAAAATTGAAGTAACCTATTTTAAACTCGGGCAATTTATCTTTGATCAAATCTGCAAAAGTACCGCTCCCCATTGTTTTTTGAATATTTGCTTTTACTTCGTATTCAATTACCGCTTTACTGATAAATTGTTGGGCATGTACCTCTACAAATGCAAATAATATAATTGCTAAAAAATATGCTTTGATTTTCATGGCTCCTGTTTTAAAATTTTATTTTGCTTTTGATGCTTTGTTTTTAAAATCCCATTCAAAGCCAATTAAAAAATATCTCTTCAGCCTGTTGTTGGTTATCTCCGTATAGGTATTACTGTAAAAATTTCTGTCGATACCAATGTTTTGATTCAAAATATCATGAACAGAAATGTAAGTCGTAAACTCATTATTTTTAAAAGTGCGCTGTAATCTTGCCCCCCACTGATTGGAGTTCAGGTTAGAGGTAAATTGCTGGGTTTTCTGCCTGGAATACATTTGCAGGTCAGTAAGCAGTGACCATACTTTTTTAATATACAATGTTGCGTTTATGTTAAGTGTATTGGTATTGTAATGAATTTTTGTGTCGTTTTGAGAAGTTGTATTGGCATTATAATTAAATTGATCATTAATAGAAAAATCATATTTCTTTTCTTTTGATTTAGATATCCACAAAGAAATACCCGGGCTAATCGTTTTTGAAAAACTTTTTTGGCTATTGATGATATCAGCATATTTGTTATAGGATATCTGTGGGCTAAAATTGATCCTTGTATCGATTTTTTTTATTTTAAAACCTACGCCACTATAGAAATTGATTGAAATATTTCCATTGGTGTTTATAGGCTGGCTGGTAGTTTTCCCTGAATCAACATTAATGATGCGATTGTTTGTGATGGCATTGCTGGTAACTCTTACATTTAAAAATTGATAAGTACTAAATTCTTTTAAGAAATTATAGCTGCTGTGCGATACACGGAATGAATTGGTAAAAGATGGTTTTAAATCAGGATTACCAATGTATTGATTAAAATAATCATTGTTATTTCTTAAAGGCTGCAACTGGTTAATGGTAGGTTGTGTAGTGTTACCCGTATAATTAAACCTGATTTGGTGGTTGGGTTTATAGGTATAGATAATATTTGAAGAAGGATAAAAATTTACATAGTTCCTCGTATAATCTTTATTAAAAGTGATGTCTTTTAAATCAAAATTGGTAAAGCCGAAACCGGAACCAATATTTATTTTAAATTTTTTATTTGCAAAATTAATCCGGGTTGAAGGTATATTTTGAAGAATATTTTGTTTAAACTGGTTGGATAAAGAATCAACCTGTACATCGTATTTGTTAGAAAAAGGAGTATAGTTATAAGTAAGCTGATTATTAGTGCCGTAATTATAAGCAAGCTGATAGGCCAATTCCAATGAATACTCCTTAGATAACGGTTCCGTGTACACTATTTGAGCCGATAAATTTTTGGTTGAAGTATTATAATCTTTCATTTGGTTAAGGTCCTGGCTGCTTGCCGGAACACCATCAAAATAGGCCTGGTTATCCGACTTTAAAAAATTGGTTCCCTGGTTATTCAACATATTCCAGTTTCCCGAAAAAGATAATGTCCTTCTGCTTTTATGAAATTTATGCCTGAAAATAAGATTGCCCGAAATGGCACTTTTATCATTAGCGGTTTGCAGATCTCTTGTACTTGTATTTTTTAAAGTACCAGTATTACCGG
>DATCMY010000083.1:0-4186 GCA_036565505.1 Hanamia sp. | reverse complement strand
GTAGTGGACACTGTATTGAACAAAGTGGCGGCTAATCAGAAGGTCATAGTTGTATCATGCTACCAAGGAAATTTCCGACCGATATGTGGAAATTTAATTGCTTCTACAATTACCAATTCAAGAGGAGAATTTGAAATTAGTTTTGCTGCACCAAAAAACCCATTCGGTTATGAAATTCGTGCGGGATTTGACAGTACTTATTACTATTCTTCCTCGCCATCCGAAGAAGTAATCCCCTTACAGAATAATAATTATACACTTTATGCAAGAAAAATAAGTTTTTTGAAAGCTTTAATTAAAGTCAACAGCAATCCATTTAATCAAATGGTAATTTCATGTGGAAACACTAATCATGCACTGACTGGTGCTACCATTGACACAACTCTCTATTTTAAAATCTTGCCAAAGGCAGAAAACAAAGTGATATTTACTGTTTGGGACCCAGCTGTTGGGAAATATAGAGGCTTGATTGACACTTTACAAATTGGATTATTGGATACAACCATCTACAGTAAACAAATACCTGACACAAGAATTTTACCTATCCGATAAATATCGAATGCTGCCACTAACAAACAAGACTTCGTCGGGCACGCAGTGCCAACGATGAAGTCTCATGTTGTACGGAACCGGTGATTAAATTAGTATGAACTATGGGGTTTGCGTTGGAAGAATTTGCGCTTATGGGTGGAGTGATAATGCTTAACTTATTGTAAAGACCCTTTTAAATCATCAGGATCATCTGTTCTTCATCTTCCGGTTAATCATTATCTTTTTTTTTGTGCAAAATTTTTCAAAGTTGCCATATCTTTTTTATTGGGCGCATAGTTTTTCCATGCCGCATCAGCAGTGATTTTTTTAAACGATACATTCCAATATATTTTTAGCCATTTGCTTCCAGTCATCCGGTGGCCCTCTTTTATTGAAGCGTAATATTGTTTGCATCGTTTCTTTTTTGCAACAGGGGCATTGCAGCCGGTTATATATTTCGTGCTTTGGTTTTGTATCGTTTTTTATTTTCGGTAATTGTTCTTTGATTACAACAGCACATGCTGCTTTTGAAGTACTGCTAACAATACCATAATGCCGTATGCGCACAAAACCTTTCGGCAAAATATGCATGGCAAAGCGCCGTATAAATTCCAAAGCATCCAACGACATCTCTTTGGTTGCCGCTGCTACACGATAATCTTTGTAAGAAAAAATAACCTTTCCATCCGATATGTTTTTAATACGATGATTGCTGATGGCTATTTTGTGTGTGTATCTGCCTAAGTATTCTATCACACTTTGGGGGCCATTGAAAGGCCGTTTGGCAAACACTACCCAATCTTTTTTGTACAGTTCATTTACAAGTTCAGGGTGCATTTGTTCAGGTAATCTTTCTTTTAGCAATGCAATAAATCTTCCCCTGAACACTTTACTCATTGCCTTTACCGAAAACAAATATTTGCCATTTGTTTTTGCCGTTTTCCATTTTCCCTGTTTGGTAAGCCCACCACCAGGAACGATGCAATGCAAATGTGGATGTAAACTTAACGTCTGCCCCCAGGTATGCAGTATAGCTATCATGCCGGTTTGCGCACCCAGCCATTTATTATCCCAACCAAAAGTATTGAGCACACTCCAGGCTGTTTGAAACAGGATGTTATATACTTCCTTATCCTTGTGCAGGCAAAGCGGGTTTAAAGTATCCGGCAAAGTGAACACCACATGAAAATAAGGAACCGGTAAAAGTTCCTGTTCTCTTGCCTGTATCCATTGCTCACGCTGCGTTCCCTGGCATTTAGGGCAATGGCGGTTACGGCAACTGTTATAGCTGATGCGCAGGTGGCCGCAACCCGTACAACCATCTACATGTGCGCCCAGCGCTGCTGTACGGCATCGCCTAACGGCATGGAGTGTACGCAATTGCCACGTATTTAACTTTGCGCTTTGCTGCACCCGTTGCCAATGTGTATTAAGCACAGTGGCCACTTCATGCTGGGGCTGCATCAGACTTCTTTGTATAGCGTATCCAAAGGGCTGAATACATTTTGGGTAGAGGGTTTTGCAATATGCAGATACACCATCGTGGTTTCTATGTGTGCATGGCCTAACAGTTCTTTTATAACAAGGATATTTACACCCTGTTCCAACAGATGCGTGGCATAGCTGTGGCGTAAAGTATGTGTGTGCACTTCTTTGCGAATGCCTGCACGTTTTACCGCCTCGCCAACTACCCATTGTGTTCCCCGCTGCGACATACCCTGGCCATCGTTGCCCTCAAATAAATATTTGCAGGGATGCACCGCCGAAATATATTGAGCAATGCCGCGGCAAAGCATTTTTCCCAGTGGAATACAACGGTCTTTGGAACCTTTACCCTGCCGTACATGCAGCATGCCCCGTTCCAGATCGGCATCAGCTATTTGTACATTCCTTACTTCGCTGCAACGAAGGCCGCAACCATAACACAATCCTATAATGAGGCGATGTTTTAAAAGCTTACAGGCACTTAGCAATGCTTTTACTTCTGAGCCATTAAGCACAGCGGGAAGTTTAGTTTCTTTTTCTATTTCAGGAAGGGAAAACTGTTTGTATTCCAATCCTCTCATGCGGCATGCATAACGCAGGCCATACACGGTGAATTTGAAAAATGTAGCAGAAGTAGTGCCGCGGACTTTTATTAAATGCAGATAATCCATTACCTGCTCTGCATCCAGTTCCAGGGGAAAGCAGTTGTAATGCAGCGCCAGGTGAGCCAGTTGACGTGAATAATTGGTGAGGGTACTTTTACTCTTTCCGGTAATAGAAATAGCACGTTCCAACTCTTTGTACAGTTCTGAAAATCCTGTTACTTTGTTGCAGGCTTGTTGTACGATGGTTACGTAATCCGTGGCCGCTGTGCGCAGCCCGGTAGTTTGTTTTGTTTGCATGTTGAGTAATTTTGTTTTATGCAAAACAAAAGCACTCTTTGTTTAGAGAGTGCTGATCAAACTACCGTAGGTTTAGTACAACAATGCATTGGCAAAATACGGGGCTGGACAAACAAACTTCGGCTACAGTTCCCCGAATGGCGCAAGAATGAGGCGTGGCTTATAGCTTAGCTTCTTGTGCCTTTTAAAAGAACCATAAATGTTTAGGTAGTTCCATCTTAAAAATTGCAAAGGCACAAGAAGCCAGCTCACAAAATCTTCACCTCATTCTTACACCATAAAAGGCAACAAGCAAAAAATATTTATTTTAAAAGTACCTGCGGTGCAAACCTCTGGCAAAATATAAAAAGGAACCTGAACTATTACATTTTTGAGACCGGATAACCTTTATCTATCCAATCTTTTTTAATATTATTGGGTAAGTTTAGCAGGTAATAATTTGTGAAATTCATCTTCTTTAAAACATCAATTGCAGGCCGTACATTAGGGCAACGTTCAAAGGGGCAACAACCACAATACACAATTACTTTTGATTGTTTAGGCAGCTTCTTCAATTCGTTTTTTAGCTTGTCAAGATTTGCTTTGTCTTTTACCATTCCTATATCAATAGAATGAGGAATAGTTGCAGCCGGACCTACACTTATAATTACAGGCAGATCTTTTTTACTATTTAAAATTTTAGCTAATTCAGAAGGCTCAATCAGTTGTTTGCCTGTCCAGTTCTCAGGGTTTTGTGCCCGGCTATACAGGGTTACACACAATATACCTGTAAGCATAAATAACTTTTTAATTAAAGCGGCTTTCATTTTTTAAATTTGTCTAAAGATAAAATTTCTTCTTACATAACTTCAACTCAATTATAATTCTGATTTATCCACCTTAGTTCTAATGCAGAAAACTACTACCTTTCTATTATGCTTCGGTTGTTTTGGAAATTTTATTGGAGATTATCGGGCTGGAAAGTTGTTGGCCTGTTTCCTTACCAATATAAAAAAATGGTAATAATTGTGGCACCCCATACCAGTTGGAAAGATGTATTGATCGGGTTTGCTGTACGCAATAAATTAAAAATTAATCATGCAAAATTTTTGGGAAAGAAGGAATTATTCGATGGCCCTTTTGGCTGGTTGTTCCGATGGCTGGGAGGTACTCCGGTAGATCGCTTTAGTAAACATGGTATGGTAGAACAGGCAGCAAACCTGTTTGCCAACAATGAAATTTTTATATTGGCCATAGCGCCGGAAGGAACACGTAAGCGTGTAGATCTG
>DATCMY010000082.1:0-2181 GCA_036565505.1 Hanamia sp. | reverse complement strand
GGCAGCCACAAGCTCTTTGTAATTTACTTTTGGCCCGGAACCAAATAGTTTTTTAAATAATTGTATCATTTGTTTTTTAGGTTGTTTGATAATTATAATTTAGACTCAGCCAGCTACCACCATTTTCACAATCGATACCGTTACTTTTAAGAAAGCGAGTTGCCTGTTCGCTCCTGGCACCACTTGCACAGCAAAGAATGACCGGTTGAGGCATTTGTTTAATTTCATCAAGACGTTGTTGTATTTGCTGCAAAGGAATATTGATACTTCCTTTTACATTTCCTCCCATAAATTCTCCGGGAGTTCTTACATCTACAATTGTTCCTGTATTTGTTTTCATAATTCTGATTTTATTTTTTCTTTTTTAAAAATGCTAAATAATAATCCACCCATCACAGCTCCATAAATAGTACTGTTGAAAGGTTTGGAAGTGATCGGGCAGGTTCCGGTAGCACAACCTATAAAATGATAATATAGATAACCACCGATAGCTCCTGTCAATATTCCAATTAAGACAAGTTTATTCTTACTGATAAAATTCATAGTTAAAAAGTTTCACGGCCTGGCCCAGATCATAAACCTCGGGTGTTCCGTTAAGTTTTGATTTGATAATACTGCTGCCGGCTGCACTTCTGTAGCCTCCCTGGCAATGAACTACTATCGGTTTATTTAAAGGAATTTCTTCAATTCGTTCTCTTAATTCATATAAAGGAATATGTATCGCGTTTGGAAAAATTTTCTTTGTTTTTACTTCTGAAGGATTTCGAATGTCTACGATTGTAAAGGCCTCTTCATTATTTCTCAACTCTTCACTGTCAAATAATTTCATTTCTGTATCTCCTAAATCAGTTATTATTCCTAAGGAAATTTGTTTTTCATAACCAATTTTTGAAATCCGTTCAATCAGTTCATTTAAAACTTCTTCATCTTCCGCAACTAAATAAAATGGCTCACCGGGATTTACAATACTTCCTAACCATGTTTCAAGGCTTGTATCGTCCATCAGGTTAATAGCATGCTTTAAATGGGCTTTTTTAAATTGCTCCTGAGGATGACTGTCAATTATTAGAATAGACGGATCAAGAGAATCTTTGTATTCTTTAATTGTTGCAGGTTTTTTCTTTTGCACTTTAGAAATACTTTCTGCAAAATTTTTTGCACCTTTTTTATTCACTGAAACTTCATAGGGAAAATATTTAGGAATAAAGGGCTGATCTGACAAAAGTTCTTTTACAAAATCTTCTTCACTCATCTGCTGCAAGCTCCAATTACTCATTTTTTCAGCGCCAATGGTACTGGTACTTTGCTCGCTTAATCCTTTACCACACAAGCTTCCTGCGCCATGAGCCGGGTATACTAAAACATCATTTGGCAAAGACATTAGTTTATCACGAAGAGAATAATACATTTGTTTTGCCAGTGCTTCTCTCGCTGCCGTAATTGCCCCTGCGTGTTCTCTTAAATCAGGTCTGCCACAATCGCCAATAAATAAAGTATCTCCGGTGAAAACTGCCCGTTCCTTTTCATTTTCATCGATCAATACAATGCTGATACTATCCGGAGAATGCCCTGGCGTATTTAATGCCTTTAATGTAACGCCTCCTAAAATAATAGCCTCATCTTCATCAAAAGTTTGATGAGGATATTCGGCACCTAATAATTTACTTGCATAAATCGTAGCACCGGTAGTATTATGAATTTCCAAATGGCTGCTTACAAAATCCGCATGTGGATGTGTCTCAATTACAGTAGTTATTTCTGCATTATTTTCCCTGGCAAAATCGTAATAAGGGTGGGGATTTCTTGCCGGATCTATCAGGGCCATTTCTCCTTTGCTAACAATTGCATAAGAGTAATGCGCTAAATTTTTATCTTCAAATTGTTTTATTTCCATAACTGATTTTATAATTTGATACTGCAAAATTACGATGAGGACACAGGCTGTACAGCTACTTATGTTACATTACACGATTTTTTTAGTGCTTATCCAAAAACAACATTTTTGCTGCAAGAATTATCAGCATTACCGCAAATAGTTTTTTCAATAATTCCTGGGGAATATGTGTGGCAAACCTTGCTCCGAAGTAGCCACCAACAAAAAAGAACACAGCCATAATCAAAGCGGCTTTCATTTCTACATATCCATTTTCATAATATTGATAAGCCGCCAAGGCTCCTACT
>DATCMY010000081.1:0-1954 GCA_036565505.1 Hanamia sp. | reverse complement strand
GCCTAAGCTTAAATGTAGCCAAAGAAGAATTATTAAAGGGATTAAAGGGATTACTTCATAAAAATATATTTGATCAAAATTCAACTGATGATGGGATAATTATTTGTGGCACTCCTACATCATCCTCTCAAATAAAATCTTTTTTTTCTTCAAAAGAAATTAATGATTTGGGAGAAGAAGGCTTTATTATTCGTACTTCAATCATTCATAAAAAAAAAGTGATTTTTATTGCTTCCAAAAAAGATGTTGGCGTCTTATATGGTGTATTCAATTTTCTCCGCCTGTTACAGACCCATAAAAATATCCAGCAACTTGCAATCACAAGTATTCCAAAAATTCAAAACCGAATTTTAGATCATTGGGATAATCTAAACAGAACCGTTGAACGCGGATACGCAGGTATCTCCATCTGGGACTGGCACACACTTCCTGACTATATTGACCAACGATATATTGATTATGCAAGAGCCAATGCATCTATAGGAATTAACGGAAGTGTACTTACTAACGTTAATGCCAATGCGCTTGTTCTTACAAAAGATTATTTGATTAAAGCCGCTGCATTGGCAAATGTGTTTCGTCCATATGGAATAAAAGTTTATCTCACTGCAAAATTTAGTGCACCAATAGAAATTGGCGGATTAAAAACTGCTGACCCACTAAATACAGATGTCCAAAACTGGTGGAAGAAAAAAGTTGATGAGATTTATCAATACATTCCTGATTTTGGCGGCTTCCTGGTAAAAGCAAATTCAGAAGGGCAACCTGGCCCGCAGAATTATGGAAGGACGCATGCTGATGGTGCCAACATGTTAGCTGATGCCTTAGCACCTCACAATGGAATTGTGATGTGGCGTGCCTTTGTGTACAGCAATGAAACTCCAACGGACCGGTTCAAGCAGGCTTACACAGAATTCAAACCTCTTGATGGAGATTTTAAAAAAAATGTTTTAGTCCAGGTAAAAAACGGCCCGATTGATTTTCAACCAAGAGAACCATTCAGCCCATTGTTTGGCGCCATGCCTAACACACCTCTGATGATGGAATTTCAATTGACGCAGGAATATTTGGGACAAGGCACTCATTTGGTTTATGAAGCTCCTTTATTTAAGGAAGTATTAGAAGCAGATACTTATGAACAAGGGAAAGGATCCACTGTTGCGAAAGTAATTGATGGCTCTTTGGATAATCATCACCTTACCGGGATGGCAGGAGTTTCCAATATTGGCAATGATATTGACTGGACCGGGCATCCTTTTGGACAAGCTAACTGGTATGCATACGGGCGAATTGCCTGGGATCATAATTTAAGCGCTGCAGCAATAGCGGATGAATGGATACGCCAAACATTTGCTAACGATCAAAACTTAGTAGATACTCTAAAAAAAATGATGCTGGTTTCAAGGGAAGCAGTTGTGAATTATATGACACCGCTGGGCCTTCATCATATGATGGGATATGGAAATCATTATGGCCCTGCACCGTGGTATGATAAGGCCCCGCGGGCAGACTGGAACCCTGTCTATTTTCATCGTGCAGACAGCGTGGGTATTGGATTTGACCGTACTGTGAATGGAAGCAAAGCACTGGCACAATACCAACCACAGGTAGATAGCCTGTTTACCAATCTATCTACATGCCCCGAAGAATATTTATTATGGTTTCATCATGTACCCTGGACCTATAAATTAAAATCAGGAAGAACGCTTTGGGATGAAATGTGTTTTAAATATAATGAAGGTGTAGATGAAGTAAGGCAGATGCAGCGTGAATGGAAAAATGTAAAAAACAAGATAGATGCTGAACGGTTTAACCAGGTAAGCATGTTATTAAAAATCCAGGAAAAAGAAGCGGTGTGGTGGCGCGATGCATGTCTTTTGTATTTTCAAACTTTTTCAAAAATGCTTATCCCGGCAAAATATGAAAAACCCCTTCACACTTTGGAATATTATGA
>DATCMY010000080.1:0-3862 GCA_036565505.1 Hanamia sp. | reverse complement strand
ACGATACTTGGTACTCCAAACCAAATGAACATGCAATTGATGGGTACTATGGCTTCCTTTTCGTATATCTTCCATCTGCAAATTTAGTTAGATTTTTAGAAGCTAAAGCCTTGCCCTAAAGGGCATAGCTTGAACTAACGTTTTGAGACCAGTCAATATTGCTCATCAAAAAACAAACGATGAGCAGGCTCAACAAATAAATTTACTTCGTTTACAAATCCTCGAATTACAAAAATTTATTTTCAGCGGTAAGCAGGAAAAATTTAAGCTAACCCCCAACAGTAACGAACAACAAATTGCCTCGTTTGAAAATGAAAAGCTGGGCGAAGTGGTGGTTGAAAACATCCAACATGTAAAAGCGTATGATGCAAAGAAAACCGTTGTTCGTGTAAACCATCCGGGCCGCAAACCACTACCAGCGCATTTACGCAGGGAAGAAATCATCTTAATACCCACCGAAGATGTAACAGGCCTGAAACCTGTAGGCGAAGAAATAACAGAAATATTAGAATACCAGCAAGGCGAACTGTATGTAAAAAAATATATTCGCCCCGAGTTTATAAAACCTGACGAAGACGGCATACAGGCAAAGCGTGTAATAGCAGCATTACCCAATATGCCCATCCCCAAAAGTTATGTAGGCGCATCTTTACTATCACACCTGATGGTAAGTAAATATATTGATCACTTACCCATTTACAGGCAACTGCAAATGTTTACCCGGCAAAAAATAATAATAGAAAATAACACCGTTAATAATTGGTTTAAGCAAGGCTGCAATTTAATAGTGCCACTCTTTGAGGCACATGAACGGCAAGTGCTGCAAACAAAATATCTTGGCGTAGATGAAACGCCCCTTAAAGTGCTGGACAAAACTAAAAAGGGCACAACGCATCAGGGTTATTACTGGGTGTATTACAACACGCAGAACAGGCAGGTATTGTTTAAATACCAAACAGGCCGGTCGGCAGAGTGGCCAAAAGAAACATTGAAAAATTACCAGGGCTATCTGCAAACGGATGGGTATGCCGCCTACAATCAGTTTGATAATGTGGATGGTATTATACCATTAAATTGCTGGGCGCATGCAAGGCGTAAATTTATAGATGCCCAACACTTTGATAATGCAAAAGCAAGTGAAGTGCTTACGCAAATACAATTACTCTATGCGGTAGAAAAATATTGCGTAGAAAATAATTACACTTCAGATGAAATAAAAAATCACCGGCACCATCACACCGTGCCTGTATTAAAAACACTACATCAAATACTACAAACACAGTTAAACAACAGCTTGCCCAAAAGCCCATTAGGCATGGCATTGCAATACACCCTTGCCAGATGGGATAAACTAAACGTGTATACGCAGGATGGAAACTTGCGTATAGATAATAACCTGGTGGAAAACAGTATTCGCCCAGTTGCCATTGGCCGTAAAAATTATTTATTTGCAGGCAATCATGAAGCCGCAGAGAGAAGTGCCATGCTGTACAGTTTATTTGCCACCTGCAAACTACACAATGTAAATCCTATCCAATGGCTTACATACGTGTTTGAAAATATAAACGACCATAAGATAAATGCGATAGAGGAACTGCTACCGCAAAATTATACCGCATTATTGAATAAGTAATGAAGGGGTTAGTGGAGAGGATACGTTTTTATAATCCGCCATCTAACATCCAGACTTTATTCGGATTATCGTTACGTAATGCCAGCTTCCATTTTTTTATAGTTCCATTACTTAATTTAATTTCATAGGGAACAAATTCACCTGGATACGTACCGGACTTAAACGGTTCTCCAATTTTTATTACCTGCAGCCCTCCATAGGTACTTCCCAGTATTTTTTTAGAGATGAAATTAAATTGTGTCCAAACTTCTTTATTAGAATTAAAATCTTTTTTTGCTAATGCTTCAAAAATTAATTCCGCTGCTCTTTTACTGTTAATATTGTTGAAATTTTCATTAGTAACAGTATAGTTTATTTCTTTCCATTCAACATCGCCGGGCAGCGTAATGGCAAATGCGGAAGGATCAATTGCAACATCATAATCAATGTTCTCAACATTTAAAATCAATGTTTCTTTTTTGTTTTCTAAAAGATAAATTTTTAATCCTTTCAGCAATTTTGTTTTATTATCAAAAACATATTCACGCCTGTTATCCGATTCTGAGATAGATTTATTTTTCAGGTAATCATTCAAAAAATTTCCCTGTGCCTTTGAAGTAATCGTAACAAAAAGTTTGCCCTGGGATTCTTTCATTGTGATTTTCGAACTATTATTTTTTGCTTCTTCTTTTTCTTTCCACAATATGCTTGACGGATCTAAGAGAATTTTAAGCCAATTAATAAATTCCGCATTTTTTGGAGCTTTAACGGCTTGCTTAATTTGCGGTATCCACAAATATTGATTGTTGCCATCAAACACAACTATTCTTCCCGCCTTTTCAACACGCCATTTTCCAGGCTTATCAAAAGTTTCAATAATGGTATGTTGTACCATGTTATACTCTTTACCAATCACATCAAAATTGTCATTAGGATCTGTGCGTATGCTGAACTTAATGATCATATTTTTGATCAGGTCATTGGCTATGATGGAATTTTCAAAAAAAGATGATGCTGCCTTTGCCGTATCACCCGAAGAATTATTTCTATTTAAGACTGGAATGATGAGTATTAGTGCCGTAGCAATAGCAGCAACAGATAAAACCCGCTTAATAACCGGTGAAAGTTGTATGCGTTTAGCTTTACCTTTTTTCATAGTAATATCATTGTTACTGATTTGATTCAAAATGTTTTGCTTTAGCGACAATGGAGCATTAATTTCTGTTTTGGGCTTTAGCATGGTTAATATACTTTGCATTTCATCAAATTCTGCCGAACAGGATTGACACGCATCAATATGACTTTTTAAATCAGCTATTAAAGAGGTGTCGGCACTCTCGTCAAAAAGGAGGTGCATATTATTTTTGCAATCATTACAATTCATACAATTTGTTTTTAGGATGAAGAACTAATTTTAATTTGTCTATCCCATATTTAAATCTCGACTTAACGGTAGTAACCGGCTGAGCAAGTAATTCAGCTATTTAAACAAAACTTAAATTGTCCAAAACACGTAACCTGATTATTTCAGCCTGCTCATCCGGAACGTTATGCAATAATTTTTCAATGCGCTGAAATTCTTCTATCATAAGCAAATGATGTGAAGCATCTTTTTCCCGGAGGATTATTGAATCGTTGATTTTCTCAATTGATTCAAAATGATTTTTCTTTTTTCTTTGATAGTCGGTACACGCATTTGAAATACTTCTGAACAGGTAATGTTTAACGTTATATACGGTTGATCGGAGTTTCTGATTCTTAAAAAAGATCACAAAAACATCCTGTACAATATCTTGCGAATCTGCAAGTGAACCTGTTCTGAAGAAAGCAAATCTGAATAGCTGATCCTGAAATTCCGTTATTACTTTTCCAAATTCATCAGATAATTTACGGTCATAAGTTTCTTCCATTATTGAGATTTAAAGTATGTCTTACTATTAAAGACGTAAAGGGATAAAAAAAAGACGTAAAAACCAGATAATTTATTTCAATAATGCTTCCACCCGTGAGCTCTTTCACCACTGGCCTTTATTAATAAGGTTGAATTAATTAGAAATAATCAGGTGCTTATTGCCGCGGGTAATGCGAGTAACGAACAGCCACAGGTCTGGAGAATGCGTCAGTTTGAGGAAATAAAAATATTAGTCAGAACTGTATAGCAACAGTGCAACCAGGTAATAAATATTTATGAGACGTTCTCTCTGCCATTAGAAAATCCTCAATATCGCAGGCTACCTGATAAAATAAGCC
>DATCMY010000079.1:0-4818 GCA_036565505.1 Hanamia sp. | reverse complement strand
ATGCTGCATGCTCCTATTGCGTATGGCATATAGCTTATAGCGTAAAGCGATTCTTATGATTTACGTAAGCGATAAAGCAAAATTGAAAGTTTCTAAATTAATGGAGGAAGCAAAAATTCCGGCCAATGATTATTTTTTGCGGGTGAGTGTTGTAGGTGGCGGTTGTTCAGGGTTAAGTTATAAGATGGATTTTGACAATGAGAAAAAACCAATGGACCAGGAGTTTGATGACAATGGAATAAAAGTAGTTACTGATCTTAAAAGTTTTTTATACCTCGTAAATACAACATTGGATTTTAGTGATGGATTAAACGGCAAAGGATTTTACTTTAGCAATCCTAATGCAAGCCGCAGTTGTGGCTGTGGTGAAAGCTTTGCAGTATAAAAAATAATTTCATAAAAAATAATATAGCCCTTCGATATTTCGAAGGGCTTTTGTTTTTAATTAATCCTTCTTTGGCGGCGGCGGTGCTGGTGGTGGAGGCATAGGCAGTACCTAGGGTAAATTTAATTCAGGCATTGTTGCTTTTTCAGGTGGTACAGGTTTCTCCACTTTTACTTCAGGAACAGGTGGCGGCGGTGCTGGGATTTTAGTTTGAGAAAATCCGTTTGCAAAAAAAGCAGAGGCAAACATGCTAAGAAATTTTTTGAGCATATCATAATTAAGATTTTTGATATGATGCAATAGCCAAAAAAAATTCATAAATTTTTTTACACGATATTCGGTATTTGGCTTATTTTACGTATCTAATATTTTCACAGCCAAAACTTAACTTATGAATTCAACAGATCTTGCAATTATCTTAGAATGCATTGATGGCAACGATGATCATCTTAAAATTGAGATTGACAATAATACAAGTATTGCCATAAACAACTGCGGCGGAAAGAACAGCAGAGAAATAAAAGAACTTAAAGATCATTCAGGAGAGATCATCTTTACCAATAACAATGGTGTTATGCATTTTGATGCATCAGGATGTAATGCCCCGGTAAAACTAAATGGTAATGTTGCTTCCATTGGCAACATTATGCCCAATGATCTTCTTCGCATCGGCAATTCAATCTGGCGATCATCCAAAGCTGTTGAGTCTCCTGTTGCCAATTTAACTCCGGGAGGGCAAAAAAATTTCGCACAACATTTCAGCAACATCATAGGTTTGGAAGGATTAAAAGATTTTAAACTTAAGTATATTTTTTCTGATGTGTTTAAAAAACACAGCCTGGTAGAAATGGAAGAGCAATTAGTTACAGGCACTTCAAAAAATATTCCTGCAATAACCGAGATAGAAGTAGGTTGGGCAAAGCCATGGTTATTTGCACGATTGCTTTTAGTGTCTGCTATATTGATAGGATTAATGATAATGGGTTTCAGGATGTTCTTAAATCCTAAGATCATTCCGGGGCTTATATTTGTAGGTGCTTTCGCAATGCCGCTTGCTACGCTTATTTTCTTTTTGGAAATGAATGCGCCGAGAAATATTTCTATTTTTCTTGTGATGTTCCTGGTATTTGTCGGTGGATTTGCTTCCTTATTTATGACACTGGTATTAAGCAACCCACTCGAATTTATTTATAAAGCTTTTGGCGCCGCAGGTGCACCTTTTATTGAAGAGCCGATGAAATTACTGCTCGCCGTTTTAATTGTAGGCAGCTTTGTACGATATAAGTGGATACTTAATGGCCTGCTACTTGGTGCGGCTCTGGGCGTAGGTTTCGGGGGATTTGAAAGTGCCGGCTATGCATTTGATCCGATAATAAATGCGGTGCAGGGGCAGAATCCTTTTGATGGCGTAGTGGACAGTATTATTTTGCGGGGTTTGCTTGCACCTTTTATGCATGTGGTGTGGACAGCAAATGCTGCCGGGGCTTTATGGATGGTAAAAGGCGACAGAAAATTTTCCTGGAATATGCTGGGAGATATGAAATTCCTGCGTGTTTTTATCTCCAGCTTTGCATTACATTTTATCTGGAACAGTAATTTCACTTTTGTGCGGATTCCTGTATTCGCAGATATAAAATATTTGATACTCGGATTCATATCCTGGACGATCTGCTTTATGTTAGTACAGGCAGGTTTAAAGCAATTGAACGAAGCAAGAAAACTGGAGATCGAAAGATTATCTATGAACTAATCAGTTTACTTCACCCTTTTTATTTTTTTATTTAAATGCACAAACCCATGTAAAAGGGGTTTGCTATACTGTTGGTTTCGGTAGACTATTTTATAAATCATTGAGATTGCTTTCCTGGGAAACCGCTGATTATACTCAAGATTTA
Organism: Hanamia sp.; assembly: GCA_036565505.1. Taxonomy (GTDB): domain Bacteria; phylum Bacteroidota; class Bacteroidia; order Chitinophagales; family Chitinophagaceae; genus Ginsengibacter. The sequence continues at coordinate 2,538 of DATCMY010000079.1, read as the reverse complement.
TTATTAATTGTGGTAAAAAGGTAAGAGGTAGGTATATCAATCGTAACTGTGAAAGACAACGTCCATAGCCAAATTGCTGCGTGGTACTAAATTGGTTTTATAAATAATGCTTATAGCAATAGTATCACAACAGAACTATTGTAAAATAAGTGATTTAGAATTTACACTTGCATTTCCTATAACCATAATATGATAAATGCCTTCGCTTAAATTCTGCGGAAGTTCAAAAGTATAATCTGTAACTCTATTATTGCCTGTTAATGTCCATGTTTTAAGCCTTTGGCCTGAATTATTAATTATCGCAACAATATAATTTTCTGTTTGTGATGAACTTAATCTTACATGCAAAATATTTGCTGTTAAGGTAATTGGCGATGTATTATTGTCGTATAATAATGTTACTACATTGCTGTAAGTAAAATGTTCGTCTTTATCAACAATTTTAAGCTTATAAAAACTTTTGCCATTTACCGGATTGGGATCTGTAAAAAAATATTCGGTAAGTGTATTTGAATTTACAGCAGCTTTTTTAATACCTATATTTTTAAAGTTGCGTCCGTTTTGCGAGGCATAAACCTCATAACGGTTTGTATTAATTTCCTGCGAGGTAGACCATACCAGCTTAACAGATGTGTTTTCTTTTTTTGCAGAAAAATTTAATAAAGAAATGGGAAGTGCTGATGATACTGTATAAGAAAAGTTTGTAGCGGTAGCGGATGATGTGTTAGTACCTCCGCTTGCAAAAATTTCTAATCCGCCACTGCTATGCCATGCACTCACTATATATTTAACTATTGTTCCTGTAGGTAAGGCCGGTATTGATCCCTGGGCAATATCTACTATTCCGCTTCCATTATTGTACGAGCAAAAATAAGCAGCTGAAACCACCTGTGTAGTGCCTGATGAAACTCCAAAAGAGCCTGACGGTGTGCTTCCGTCTGTAGTATAATAAATGCGGGCCTGGTTAGTAAAAAGCTGATAATCTATTGTAAACTCAATTGTTACTGCATCAGTATTTGTTGGGGAAAGATTACTTACGAAAATACCACAGCCGCCACCAACCGTATTCATTGTAAATTCATGATAAACTGAATTGGCCGTGGCAAAACCATTTAAAGAAAATAATAAACAACTTATAATTTTAGTAAAAGTTTTAAACATAGGATGGAGGTTAAGCAGTTTTAACGTATTTCTTTATAAAATGTTACCTAAAAATAATCCTTAAAATGGATAAATATATTTTAATTATTGTTTAAAGCTAAATTGCACCATGTTTTCTATTGCTAAAAAAGAGCTGCACCAGTTTTTCAGCAGCCTGACAGGATATATTACTATTATTTTATTTTTGTTGGTGAATGGCCTGTTCTTATTTGTTTTAAAAGACAGTAACATTTTTGATTTTGGATACGCCACACTCGATAAATTTTTTGAGCTGGCGCCATGGATATTTCTCTTTTTAATTCCGGCCATCACCATGCGTTCTCTTTCTGATGAATTCCGTACAGGTACTTTTGAAATTTTACAAACCCTGCCGTTAACTAAATGGCAGATAGTTTTGGGTAAATATTTTGCAATACTAACGGTAATTCTTTTCTCCCTTTTGCCAACATTAATTTATGTTTTTACAATTAAGTCATTATCTGCAGGCGGTATTGATACAGGGGGCATTACAGGATCATACATTGGATTGATATTTTTAGCAGCTGTTTTTTCTGCCATAGGATTGTGTTGTTCAGGATTTACAAACAATGCAGTTATCGCTTTTTTAATAAGCGCATTTGCCTGTCTCATTTTATATTTTGGATTTAGCGCAATAAGCCAGCTGCCTGTGTTACAGGGCAAAGCAGATTATTATGTTGAAATGCTTGGTATAGATTTTCATTATCGCAGCATAAGCCGCGGTGTGGTAGATACAAGAGACATTATTTATTTTCTCAGCATAATATTTTTCTTTTTGTTGCTGGCTGTAAAAAACCTTGCCCCTCTCTTTTGGAGAGGGGTTGGGGTGAGGTTATGGATACCTGTAATAATTATTTTAGTGCTGATAAATTTTTTGGCAGCACAATTTCATAAGCGTATCGATCTTACCAATGAAAAAAGATTTACCATTTCATCACCGGTAAAAAAACTTTTGACAAATCTTGATGATGTGGTGCAGGTAGATATTTTTTTAAAAGGCGAATTACCATCGGCATTTAGGGGACTGGCATCTTACACTGAAGATTTATTAAGGGAGTTTAAAGAGATTGGAAAGAATAATGTTCAATATAATTTTATAAAACCTTCGGATCAAATTCCAGGAACCGGGCGTACATATCTTGATACATTACAATCCTTTGGTATCAGTGGAATAAATCTTACAGTACAGCTTAAAGAGGGTGAGGTATCAAACTATATTTATCCTTCTGCAATAGTCCATTATCGCAATAGACAATTACCTGTTGTTTTATATGAGGGGAACAAATCCAACTTGGGATATAAACAATTTCATGAAGAATTGAATAGTGCCGAAGCACTTATGGAATATAAGTTTACCAA
>DATCMY010000078.1:0-12336 GCA_036565505.1 Hanamia sp. | reverse complement strand
CCTTTTGTTCTATCACCATTTAAATCATGAAAGTTTGAAATGTCCTTTGTCTTTTTATGCGGGTCATATACAAAGCAAAACAATTTATTCAACCACTTGCATTCATGATATGATTCAAAATCCACCTTTAATTGTTCTATGAAATGAATTTCATTAGCATCTTTTTCTTTGATCATTTTTACCTCAATCAGTATTTTCTCTTCCCTAAGAATTAAATCAATCTTTGTAGATTTTGCGCCAACCTTTGGAATAGGATCTTCATCTCTAAGTCCTGGGAAAATCGATTTTAAAACTACGTATAATATATCCTGTACATCATATTCATCCTCAATTCTATAATCAACATGTCCTTTTCTCCTACCTTTTAAGATTTTTTGAATGGCGTTACTAAAATTAGCTAAGACATCTCTTATAACTTCTTCAGGGTTTTTATTTATATATTTAATTTTTATTAGTACTTTTTCTAGATCCTCTAATAGGATTTGAGTTTGAACATCAAACTCATTTTTAGATATTTCTAACAAAGCGTTATCTAGTTCAGTTTCTGCAATGTCCTCTAATCCTAAAATTTTTTTAATTAAAACTAATACTGGGTCAATGCCACCCTCATTAATCTCCTTCATTAACTGACTTTTTAAGTCAGGTTCAATCTTTGAAAGAAAATACTTTTGTTTTAAGTCAGCTTTTGAAAATTTTTCTTTTAGCATTTTCTTTAATTGCTCTTTAGAAGATAGATAAAGGCCTGCAAATTTGTAAATATTTGAAAGTGCATCAATTCCTTTAATCGCTGGTTTTGAAATAATAGAAAGCACTTTACCTTTTTCAACTGCTTCTTTTTTATATCCCTTGAAGGCAACTTCTTCATCTGGGCTCAATTCATATTCGAAAATTTCCAATTCTTCAATTGAAGAAATCGACAAATATGCTGCTAACTCAATATTCTTATTTTGAATTAATTTAAGCTTATTACTTTTAATTATTTCTTTTAAATAAACCATAATTTATCGCTAACCGCTTTTAATCTGTCATAATCCCAACCTTCTACTTTTTTCAATTCTTCCGTAATTTTGGCCATAAGAGAAGGATACATTATTGTTACTGTTCGTTTGGATGGCATATAGCTTCTATGAGAAAGATGAGAAAACCAATAAACCTGTTTCGCCAAATAAAATAAGCTTGTAAAAGTAGATCGCTTATCTAAATCAATTTTTAAAGGCAAGTCACTTTCATTCACAAAATGTAGTAAGGCGGAATATTTGCTTAGTTGGACATATGTCCCTGGAATAATACCACTTTTGCCATCATTATAATATAGCCTGAAATTATGGCCATACGCTAAATGAACTAATGCAAACTCAAAATGGTAATCAGCAAATCTTTCCTTAAGGTTAGCTATAGCTTTTATTTCGTATTCTTCACTAGCTGATTTATATAGGTGAAATATTAACCTGAATGTTCCTGATGCGCTCATTTCATCAACAAGCGGTTTTAATGTTTTAAAAAGATGATTTTCTAAATTTTCAGCATAATTGGTAAAAGTGGAAAGTGGAGAACAATCACCAGTCATATATCTTCCATCATTATGAAAAATTTGAGCGATACCCAAAACGAATTGTCCATTTTCGGAAAGTGAAGAGCCAATTCCTATCACTAATTCATCTTTTAATTTATCCTCTTTTTCTATTGTCCAGGCAGTTCCTCCTAATTTAGCATAAGAGTTTAATGCAATATTGGTCATTGTAAACGCACTATAAGACTTTCGTATCGTTTCAATTTGAATGTCTTGTGTAGGAATCCCATTTCCAATTAATTTTGCTTTAGAAACATAGTATGGAGAATTGCTTGGCTGAAGATCTTCCTGATTTGCATCAACTATCACATAGATTAAATCGCATTGTATTAACGCTGGATCATATAAAACATCTTTGTAACTATTCAAGTCTTTCCCTTTTATCGTTTTGAATACAAAGCCTAATGCTTTAAAGTGGAAAACCTCTTTGAGCTTGGATTCAATTTTCTTAATAAAAGCTTCTGTTTCTCCTTGATATTCTGATGGACATATAACCCCAATGGAAATTTTCTTATTTTGATATAATTCCAATGAATATGGCTGATATGTTTTAACCATTTGATCATAATATCTTAAACCTTGATTATTTTTTCTATTACTATAAAAATACCTTTGTGGTTTAGAAATTATCTCAGACTTGATTAATCCATTTTCAAATGGTAAATATTTTTTAGATATAGATAAAATATTAAGTCCAAATGGCACTTGTATTTCAGTTTTGTTTTTATTCAGCCATTTGTAAAAAGTATCAATTATTACAAATGCTTTCGAATTTAAGTTTTCAGAATTAATGATTTGATCATAATTATTAGTCTGACCTTTTGTTTCTAAAAAACGTTTTAGAGATTGCCGATTTGCAAAAATCTGCTCTTCATTGCCTTTTAAACCTTTAAAATCAATTCCATTTTTTTCAAAATCCGCTTTATTCCATATGAAAGAATTTTTTAGAGAAGTTGATAACGAAAATCCAATAAGAAATTTATCATCCTTATAAAAATAAGAAGGGGAAAAATGTATCACTCGGTTAACTTCAAGTCCCGTGATACTCCCATCTAGAACATCTCTTGAAGAAATTATTTCCCATGCATTAGAATATTTGTTTTTAAAAACCCTATAATCTGGCATTTTGCTTTTTATATAGGATAATATAGAATCTTCGATGATTTTTGAAAGAACTTTTGGTTTTTCATTCAAATTAAAACTTACCACATAAGAATTTGAAGGACCCGGTGAATTTAATTTATTCCATATTAAAATCTTATCGCTATCGCGGTAAAATGAAAATTCAGGAAAATCAGTTTTTAATTTATTAAATCCTTCTTTTGTCGAATAAGGCTTGTAATCTATTGCATCAATAGAAATAAATTTTTCTGGTACTTCTATAATATAAAAATTTAAGAACAATCCGGTCATAATCAAATTTTTAAGCTGCTAGTACTTCATTTAATTCATTTATAATCTCATCCGTCTTCTCCCCAAACAATTGCCACATCTTTCCCAGTCCTCCATTTTTATTAAAAGGGTCAAGTTCAAAATCTTCTTTGGCTACATGAAAACTGTTGGCTACATAATCTTTTATCATGCGCAGCCATTGCATTTGCTCTTCGGTAAATTGATTATGCTTTCCGGCATTTTGCTTAAACAACCAGTCTTTAAAATTTTTATCTACGGTTTTATCATAAGCGGTCAATGAATCATCGATGCCGCTTACTTTGCGTATTAAACTTACGAGCGCGATCAAGTTATTTTTTGGTGAAGCCGCCTGCCCTGTTGCGCCGGTAGCAACCTGTTCATAAGCACGCCACACATTCATTGGCGACAATAAAGGTTTTTCTGTTTTTATTTTCTCAAACAGGTCCTTTATCATTTTAAAAGTAAGTTCCCTGCGTTGGTAGGGCTGTCCGTAAAATATCTGTAACGCCGTTATTTCATCTTTGTGTGTTTGTATCCAGTTGGTAAAATCATAGATGGTATTTTCAGCGGCAGCCTTCTGGTCTTTCACCCAGCCTATATTGGTGATCTCATCCAGGTTGATATGATCTATTACCTGGTCGTATTTCTTGCGTATGTCAACAATATAATCCCGCAATTCAGGATTGTGAAAAACAGCCACCGCGTTTTCAATCAACTTTTCATGTTCCTTTTTTATGGTGCTTTCAATTTCATTGGGCGATGCTCCCAACTTTGAACTTTCAACCTTCAACCTTAAACTTTGTAATGTATCGGGGTCATGCGCATCCAGCAATTGCTTCACCACATGATGAATGGAGTAGCCTTTGGCTTGTTCGGTAAAAGTAGTTTTTTCATTTTCGTTGATCTGCTTGTCGAGGCGCAACAAACGATTGGCTAATGAACTCAGGATTTCTTCCTGTGTATTTCCCATCGCTACATTTTGCAAAAGGTCTTTGAGGCTCATGCCGGGCTTTTTCTCTAACGGGCGGCTATCGGTTTTTTGAGAACTCTCTACGCCAATGGCATCTATTATCACAAAATGATCTTTAGTGAATTTAGCGGTTGGTGTGCCCGTGGCTTTTAATTGTTCCAGCGAGCAGGTGCGGGTGCCGCGGCCTTTCATCTGCTCGTAATAGCTGCGGCTTTTTACATCACGCATAAATACCAATACTTCCAGCGGACGAATATCGGTACCCGTGGCAATCATGTCAACAGTAACGGCTATACGCGGATAATAATCATTACGGAATTGGCTGAGTACGCTCTTGGGATCTTCCTCACTTTTGTAAGTGATCTTTTTACAGAATTTATTTTCTTCCCTAAATTCTTCCCTTACTATTTCAATAATGTCTTCAGCATGAGAATCTGATTTGGCGAAGATCAATGTCTTGGGAACTTCAAAAGCCTCTCCCCCCGCCCTCTCAGAAGGAGAGGGAGCCAAACTCTCTGAATATCGATCTGGAAACATAGCAGGCAGGTTATCCCTGATGGCACGTACGATCATGCGGATGGTGCTTGGATTCACTATATCTCTATCCAACTGCTTGCCACTGTATTCAATATCTTCATCTACCGATTCCCAAAACTTTCTTCTGGTTAGCCGTTCCCGCTTATCTACTTTTTCACCTACTGAAATTTTGCTTCCCTCTTTGGTGATCTTTGTTTCTACCGTGAATACATTATAAGGAACCAGCACACCATCTATCACTGCTTTTTCATAACCATAATCACTCACGAGATTTTGATTGAAATAACCAAAGGTCCTGTTATCGGGAGTAGCCGTTAGCCCGATTTGAAATACATCAAAATAATCCAATACCTGTTTCCAAAGATTATAAATGCTGCGATGGCATTCATCAATCACGATGAAATCAAAAAACTCTATAGGCACTTTTTGGGTGTACGTTACAGGGACAGGTTCTTTTGGAGTAAGGTATTCATTGGGGTTAGCTTCTTCTGCACTTTCGTCCAGCTCCGTTCCTTTCAATATAGAATACATCCGCTGAATAGTAGAAATATAAACCTGGTTATCATCAGGAATAAAACTGCTTTTTAACCTGGTAACGCCATACAGTTCGGTAAACTTTCTATTATCATCATTGGGCACATAGGCCATAAATTCCTGTTCTGCCTGTTCGCCTAAATTTTTAGTATCTACCAAAAACAAAATGCGTTTTGCTTTGGCATATTTGAGCAACCGGTACACAAAAGTAATGGCAGTAAAAGTTTTACCCGAACCCGTAGCCATTTGTATCAGCGCTTTTGGGTGGTTATCTTTAAAAGATTTTTCAATATTATGAATAGCGATCACCTGGCAATCGCGTAAACCATCTTCAGGCAATGCGGGGATTTCCTGCAATCTTGCCCTTAAAGAATCAGGTTGTTTGCTATATTCTAAAAAAGTTTCAGGACGATGAAAAGTAAAGACGGCCCTTGATCTTGGTTTAGGGTCACGATAATCAGTGAACCTTGTTATTTCGCCTGTGCTTTCATACACAAAGGGAAGCTTTTCGTTGTTTAAATATTTGAGTTTGGCAGTGGCATATCCTTCTGCCTGGTCTTCATGCATGGTTAGGTGAACACCTTCTTCAGCTCTTTTTGCTTCTATAACACCTACAGGTTTTTTATCAACGAATAAGACATAGTCAGCAGGCCCTACATCGGTCAGGTATTCTCTTACCGCTATACCCAAACCTGCATTTAGATTTATTTTGGATTTATCCTGAATGATCCAGCCACAGGCGATAAGTTGCTTATCGATATTATCCCTGGCAAGTTGTTCCGGGTTTTGGTTTGGCATTAATTTTAAATAAATTCAATAAAACAAAAAAAACACAAAAGCGCTTACTCTGCACAATAGACGAAAAGGTTTCGATATAAATTGACTGTTAAGTCCTTATACTTATATCTTTTAATTTGGCGGCTTGGGGTTTAGTTTAGAATCCCCGAAAACAAAAAGAAGATTAAAGTTAGTATTTATAATATCATTACAAAATCTTTTTTTTCTATATATATTTTACAACACCTTATAAACCATTGAAATATTAATAGCCCCATCAATACTAAACCTCTACCTCCTTCGTTATTGATAGTGTTCCACTGCGTTACCACTGCGTTAAATAACGCACTAATAACGCAGCGGTACCGAAGGAGGGACGAAGCAGGTAATTAGCAGGTAGCTGGCAGGTATAGCGGAACACATAATTGTTTAAAATAAATGAACCATGGCAAGAGTAATGGATTTTTTTGTAAGCGGCACAGTAGATAATATGGTGCTGTACCGGAGAATGGGCAAAAGCTGTTCCCGCATAAAAAGGAGCCATATTAACCAGACAGATGCTACCAAAATAAGGGGTGTCAATTTTGGTATTGCTGCAAGGGCGGGTAAAGCATTACGGGCAGGGCTACACGATTTAATACCCTTCCCTACAGACAGGAGCATGCAAAGCAGGTTTTCAGGAGCTATCGCCAAATGGCTGGGTGTGGCTAATGTGGAGGCGTTGCCTCCCTGTGAAGCGGCCATGTATATCAGTAACTTTCAATTCACCATGGGCTATACTTTTAAGGAACGGTTTAAAGTTCCTGTTAGTGTTAGCCAGCCGCAGGATAATGTGATAACGGTAGGTATAGATGCTTTTGTTCCCTCCTTACAAATTGCTGCGCCTGCGGGTACGGTTTGGGTTACACTGGTGCTATCTGTTGCGGGCTGCCTGCTTCAAAGCGGCGTGACTACTGGCAGCGAAACGCATAGCATTACTTTTCTTTTTAATGATATAGAGGTACCGGCGCAGGTGGTTGCTTTCTCTGTGCCTACTCCGGCCGGGAGCCTGACGGTTACGGGGGCACGGCTTATTTATAATGGGGTGGAAAACAATGGTATTTTCAATAAGAAGCATCCTGCGTTTATGCCGGCGGGGGTTGTTGATGGGAGGTATTGGTGAGAGTGCTGCCTGCACACTAAATACAAATCCAACCGGTATTAGCTTATATTTGCAATAACAAACTCAAGGGGTGCCTTGCAGGATAATTGATAAAAATATTTCAATTATGCCTGCTGAAAGAAAGGCTGAGATTATACCCATTGAAAGAAACAGTTGAGCAATGTTTCTTTCATGCACCTGATACGGATAATACCGGCGTAGGGAGAAATATAATTCTTAACAATGCGGGCCGAAAGGTTCATCCCGGTTTGAGTGAATCATATTTAATTCAATAAATGATCGCATGAATGTACATGACTGGTGGAGTTTATTTGTTCAACAAATAAGGGAAACAAGCTGGCTGGAATGGCTGGCAGTAACATTAGGCGTGGCAGAAGTATTGTATGCCAAAGCCAATAAAATATGGCTGTACCCTACCGGGATTGCGGGCACCTTGCTATCGATCTACCTGTTTATGATGGCAGGATTGTATGCCGAGGGATTACTCAACGGATATTATGTAATAATGAGTGTTTATGGCTGGTGGTACTGGATCAAAAAGAAAAATTTAACCCCGGTAAAAATTACTTATTGTACCCGTAAAGAATGGTTGACCGTAATTAGTATTGTTGCGGGTAGTTTCATTATACTTTACCTGTTGCTTAAAAATTTTACACCGTCTACCGTTCCATTTTGGGATGCCTGGATAAGCGCCACAGCGTGGGCAGGCATGTGGCTGCTGGCAAAGCGTAAAATAGAGAATTGGATATTATTAAATATATCCAATGCATTTGCTATCCCCATATTATTTTATAAACATTTACTATTGTATAGCGGCCTTACCATTTTTCTTTTTATAGTGGCCGTACAGGGATATATTACCTGGAGAAAAATCACCAGGAAAGAAAATATAATTTTAGTCACTTAAGCATCATAACTATTTTATGGATTTAAAAGAAATACCTCATCCTTCCTTTTTTATTGATACCCAATTAACAGATACCCTGCGCCATTTTGCCACAGAAGCAGAACGAATGGGAACATTGCATCCCCAACAATTATCAATTATCTATGAAAAAAAATGGTTCAATTTATTTGTACCGGAATCCTTCGGTGGCCTCAATTTATCTCTTCCTGAAGGATTAAGGATTGAAGAGGGCCTGGCCTGGGCCGATGGCAGCACTGGCTGGACGGTTACACTTTGCAGTGGCGCTAATTGGTTCATTGGTTTTTTGCAAAGGGAAATGGCAGCCACTATATTTAATACCCATCATGTATGCCTTGCCGGTAGCGGTCGCGCTTCGGGTATTGCCAAAGTGATTGGTGAGGAATATGAAATTACGGGATCATGGAACTATGCCACGGGGGCCGCGCACGCAACGGCATTTACCGCTAATTGTATGATTGAAAAAGACGGCGCCATCATGCAAAACGAAGACGGCAGCCCGCTGGTGTATGCTTTTATCTTTTTAAGAGACGAACTAATGATTTATGAAGACTGGAACTATATAGGTATGAATGCCACCTCCAGTAATAGTTTTGAAGTAAAAGGATTACGGGTAAAGAAAAACAGGCTCTTTATAATTGATGAAAAGAAGGCTGTATTAAATGAGCCTGTTTATCAATATCCCTTTCTGCATTTTGCAGAGGCCACACTCGCGGTGAATAGTTCGGGTATGGCTAACCGTTATTTTGATCTATGCGAGGCGCTGATAAAAGAGAGAGCAGTAAATAAAGAGGCTTATGCCCCCATAAGCCAGTTGCCTGAGCGCCTGGATGTAGCAAAAAAACGATTGAAAGAAATAAGGCAATTATTTTACAGCACCGTACAACTTTCATGGGAAGAATATATGGATTGCAAAGCCTTTTCATCCGTCACCTTACAAGAGGTTAGTAAAACGTGCAGGGAACTGGCGGCAACATCAAGACAACTCGTTGATGAATTGTATCCGTATTGCGGACTTATGGCAGCCAATCCTGAGACAGAAATGAACCGTGTATGGCGCAATTTGCATACGGCCAGTCAGCATCCATTGCTGTTGTAAATAGTTTAATGATATCAACGAATAGTGAGTAAACCTATTTCAGGCCGGCCCAATGATAGTAACGGACAGTCACAGGTATGGGCCAGTCTGGTGGAGGATAAGTAACGTACAGTCACAGGTCTGGAAAATGCGCAAGTTCGGGGTTCCGAAATACAAGTAACGGACAGTCACAGGTCTGAGACCTGCGCCAGTTTTGGACCTTCGCCAGTTTTGCATAACAGTATTGTTTCACTAAATAATTCTTCTGCTTTTTATTTATCCTAACTTTATACAAGCATTGCCAATTTGTAATTGAAATCTTTTATGAATTTAAAAGTTATATCCTTCCAGGTAGCAGATACCATTGATGTAAAGCAGTTTAAAACTGCTTTTACGGCAAGTACCCATCATGCGGATACTGATGAGCTGTTTTATCATATCGAAGACCATAAGTATCTCTATGTTTTTAAATATGGTATTGTTTGTTTTCTTGGTTATGATGAAACAGAGACGACCTCCTTTTTACAATTGATAAAGCCTTATTGCAGGAATTTTTTTGAGCAACGGCTAAGTGATGAATTTGATATAGAAACCGATGCGCCTGCCATTCACTATGGCTATAATAAAATTGAAATACCCCAGCCTGACATTGAACAGTTGAGGCTCATTATGCTGAATGTAGCGCAAAGTGTAGCGCTGGATCATTATAATCAGCAAACCAATTTGCTATTGGAAGAAACCAATTACCATACACAGATACTCGAAAAAAAAGGTAAGATAGACCTGGGAGGTATTGAACTTAAAAAATACATAGGCCGTACGCTTAACCTCAAAAATAAGATTGCCGAAAACCTGTACATCTTTGATTCGCCGGAAGAAACCTGGGAAGATGAAACCCTGAATAAACTGGATATCGGGCTAAAGAAAACATTCGATTTGCAGGCGCGGTTCCGTACTATACAGGAAGGGCTGGGAATTGTAAAAGAAAACCTTGAATTGTTTAAAGACCTGCTACAGAACCGCAACAGCGTGGTGCTGGAATGGGTTATTATCATTCTTATTATGGTGGAGGTGATTAATTTAATTGTGGAAAAATTTTTGAAGTAATGCACCCACGAATACATTATAAACAGCCAAAAGACTTTCATCCTGACCATTACAAGAGAAGGCTGTTTCATCGATAACATTTGACATTTATCAATCAAAAAACCTTTCCTGCTTTATTTAATTGCAGGATGGTATTGGCTTGCGATGGGCAAACCTTATATTTCATTTATGGAAATATTACGGCTCTAGCCAAAAGTTAAAAAGCCATGTACTGCAAAGAATCAATAGATTTTGGCTAAAGCCTTTATAGGCATTTCACTAGCCGCGGGTTGAAACCGAGTGGCAATTAAAATTCCCTGACCTGAACTTATACTTCGTAAGAGACAAATTAGTCAGTTTATCATTTAAATGATTCACGGTTTTGTCCCTTGCAGAGAATAACATAAAAATATTTGCATCAACCCAACCTTTTATAAAAAATGATTCAACTAATAAAATTACAGGATCAGTTAGATTAATCTCAAAGCTTTTGTTCAATTCATTTTAGAATCATCATTGCCTGCAATGAATTGCCAATGCTTCGGACTTTTTATTTGTGTTTTAAGGCTTTAGACAAAATTGTAAATAAAGATTTTGGCTAAAGCCAATTAAAAAAATCATTTTGTCCCCGGGTTGAGACCCGGGGCAGATAATAGATTCATCACTGGCGCTTAATCTATCTGTACCTAACCTGGACAAGCCAGAACCAAACAGGGAGAATATAGTAAATTTAACTATGAAATTACTAACAGAAACTTTTGCCAAAGAAATCAGTTTTACGCTGGGTTGTTATGATCGTATAATTATAAAAGGAACGATCCCTGAAATATGTCATTGTCAAGGAATGACAAGTTTTATGTTGCGCAATAAACTACGCATATTTGATTATGCAAAATACGTAGAACAGTACAAAGAAACATTGCGTCAGAATGCTGAAAAAATAGCCGCTGAAAATAGCCTGGTTATTGAGTTTGTACGAAAAAGCAGTCTGCGTAAAGAAGATATTATACAAAATAAGTTGCAACAACGAGGTGGCCACTGCGGCCTGGTTCATATTATATCAGCTATGGAAACCTGTACCACTTACAAGCCCTGGCACGATAAAACAACAGGCAGGACTTTTTTAAAATATGATATAACCAAATGCCTGCATTACTATTTTTATTTCATTGATGAGTTGTTAGGTTTGTGTTATGTGAAAGTACCCACCTATTGCCCCTTTCCTTTACAGATTTATTTCAATGGCCATAATTGGCTGGCTCAGCAAATGAAAAAAACAGGCATCGCTTTTACTACACTGGACAATGCATTTGATTATATTGAATACCCTGCAAAAGCACAAGCGCTTGCCGATACAATGGACATCAAAAAAATACATGAAAAATTGGATGAATACGCCTTTAAGTTTTGTCCGGTATACAAAGCATTTAACCAACGCTACCACTATAGCGTTGCCCAGATAGAATATGCTACTGATATAGTCTTTAATCATCAAGACCAATTAAAAGGACTCTATCAGGAACTGATTGCCACAGCCATCCATACAGTAACGCCGGATAATATAGCTACATTTTTGGGCACTAAACTCGATCCACGCTACCAGGGAGAAGTTGGCAATCGTTATAATATCCGCATAGAAGGAAGCCGTATCAGGCATCAAATGGGTAAATCAGCTATAAAAATGTATGATAAAATGAATAAAATTCTGCGCATAGAAACAACTACTATTGATATTACTTTTTTTAAACACTACCGGAAGGTAGAACACCGTGACGGGACAACGTCAAATAAAATTGCTCCTTTAAAGAAAAACATTTACAGCTTACCATTGTTGCAACAAAACTTGCAGGCTGCAAATAAAAGATACCTCGAGTTCATTTCTGCTTTTGAAAACAAAGAGGTAGGAACAAAACGTCTGAAACAAATAACAGCCCCTAAAAACATCAAAGACAGAAACTATCAGGGATTTAATTTTTTTAGCCAAACAGACCTTGATTTGTTACAATGTATTGCAAGAGGAGAATTTAACATCAATGGCTTACGAAATAAAGATCTTCGACAATACATTAAGGCAAATAGCAACAAGGTATCCAGATTGTTGAAACGCTTGTTTGCGCATGGGCTTATTAAAAAAGCCCAAAGTTCCTACAAGTACTATCTTACTAAATTGGGTAAACAGGCTATTATTATGGCTGAAAAAATAAAAGAACTGATATTAATACCTGCTTTCAACTATTAATATTCTGCCAAAAAAATACAGAAAACAAAGAATTAGGTACTATAA
>DATCMY010000077.1:0-2467 GCA_036565505.1 Hanamia sp. | reverse complement strand
AGTGAAAGCATCTTTTCTGATCCTCTGGTTTTGTTAAGTCGAAATTTTTACAAGGAACTGATTTTTCAATATTACAATGGGTACATATTTTAGTGATAGCATTTACCCTTTGTGCAATTTGTTCTTTAGTTACAACAGATTTACATTTTTTACAAGCTGTACGATACTTTCCGCTATCCTTTCTAAAATAGAAGTCGGTTACAGCTTTTTCTTGCTTACAAGCCTCACATATTTTATAGCCAATTTCAGACATACATTTCTTTTAAAGTTTTACAATCAGAAATTTCAATTCCAATTAAAAGCTCTCCTTCTTCAAGTTGTTCTGTTAAATCATTTCTCACACAAATCAACTCTTCCCTGTCGTGATTTTCATTTTCATAAGTCCTACACCTGATAATTCTTTTTTCCCTTCCATCCTCTGCCTGAAAAATAATTTCGTAATCACATGAGCGAAGTGTATTCATTATTTTTCCTTTATACTCCCCTGATGTAATATACAGAACATCTTTTATCTGTAAAGGTTTTATGCCTGCTATCATTCCTGAATATGGTTTGAAAACACGTAATGCTGTTGCAAATCCTTTTAATGGCTTCCATTTATTTTCATCAAAAAAAATAAAACACTGCTCTACATGAATGGAATAATATTTTACTGAACTTGATGTTTCATTACCACTCAAAGGTATATAATTAAATATTTTATTTGAATCATGTATTTCATTTGGGTGCAGCAAAATATCAACACCTCCAGGTATGTTTTCAGCAGAAATAACAGTAGCATTAACAGGTTCGGTGTACTTTCTATCTAAATTATTATACTGCCTTAATCTTCTTATTTTTAGTCCTGATTCAAAGGTGTGCCAATTTTTAGAATCAATATCAATAGATACTATAACCCTATCTTTTACGTGTTTTAATTCACTCATAAATTCTTTCTTTAGCCCACTGTTGAATCAATTTTGGTAATGGTTCATCAATTGGTTTTAAATCAGTTTTTGGATTAAACCATAAATCAGGATTAAATATTTCACATTGGTCAAGTTTTGAATCGTAATGTTCCATAGCAAACACTCCTTGTTGCATATTAATTATCTTACTTTTCATCACTTCTCTTTTCCTTACAAACCCAACATGATATATTATTATATTATTAATAAAGCCTAAGTTAGCCGGAGCATCTAAACTTTCCGCATCCCCTACGCAACGGTATTTTGTTTTTGTTAATCTTATTACACTTATGCTACAAGGCATCTTATTTAAAGGAACATCCAATTTCATGTAACATGATTTCCATAAATTTATTCTCGAACACATATATGCTTCGTTATTCTGTTCAATAGCCCTTCTTACCTCACTGTAACTATTTTCATGTATTATCTCATCACATTGGATATAAAGCTGATACTCATATCCTGCGTCTTGCGCCGCTTGTATAGCTATATTACTAAAGTATGATAATTTCTCTTTGCCATGTTGATTGTCCCAATCCAATTTGGATAAATAAATAATAGTAGTTTTATTGTCTTGCATTTTTTTTAATTCACATACAGTCCCATCATCTGAACCTGCATCTACAATAAATACGTGGTCGCAACATTTTTGAATACTTTTTATAGTTTCAATAAAGCAGTAATCAAATTCAATACCGTTTCTAATAAAGGTACACCCAGCTAATGTTTTATCCATTAATTATTATATTTAAATTAGCGTTATCTCCAAAGTGATTTAATGCCGCCTCATTATACGCTGCTGCTGCCTCATTTTTGGTAGCGAATAAACCCACTCTTATTAATCTTTTATTTACAGCTATTGTAGATAAGAATTTTTCCCTAAATTTATATACTCCCCTATATCCAGTCGTATTATTTTTAGCTGACCTTTT
This sequence comes from Hanamia sp., assembly GCA_036565505.1. Lineage (GTDB taxonomy): Bacteria > Bacteroidota > Bacteroidia > Chitinophagales > Chitinophagaceae > Ginsengibacter. The sequence goes on along the minus strand of DATCMY010000077.1, from coordinate 585 downwards.
TATTTTTTTATCTGGTATTTTATCTGATTCTTCTTTTGTTAAAATATTAAGATTAGCATACTCTCCCCAATGTTCCAATGCCAACTCGTTATACTTTTTTGCCGCATCAATAACTGAATCAAAATATCCACCTTCAATTCTTTCGCCATTCTTATTAACAGAAACCCTGTATCTTTTAGTATGCGCCACAAAAAATACACCCTTATACCCTGTGGTATTATTCTTTTGCTTTCTTCTGTTGGCTGAACTTTGACCGTCAGTTACAACCCTTAAATTTAATCTTCTATTATTTAATCCATCGCAATCAATATGGTCAACCTTATTTTTTGGGAACCCCATTAATAATTGGTGTAACAAAAAATATCCTTTACGTGAACTATGTTTAGCATAAAAACCATATCCACTCCACCATATAGCCCATTTATACTTATTTACTAATTCGTAATCATCGTCATCAAAGTAAATAGTTTTAGTTCCGTGTTTTTTAGATATTATATTTAGTTCCATATCTATTTCTTTTTTAGTAAACAACAATACCATCCTCTCCAAAAACTTTCATTATCATATTCATGGTCTGTAACAAAT
>DATCMY010000076.1:0-3318 GCA_036565505.1 Hanamia sp. | reverse complement strand
CAAAGGCGAGGGATGGGTAGGGGTTGGTAACGCAAGATTTTAATAAATCCCCTGATTATTAATGGAAATGCGGGAGTTAACTGATATTTTAATTTTTTAATGGAATTTCGCTAATATCGAAAATGCCTGCGAAATTCGGGAGAAAATGGAGAATTAATAGAAGTCATATAGTTTAGTGATTGCAGTCATTATTAATCCTGTAACAGCCATCTACATTTGAGCAGTAAAAAATATAAAAAAGTGGCTCCTGCACCGGATGAGTTGCATTCAATATGAGACGAAGAAACGCAGGAAGAAAATAAATTGAATCAAATAATTAAAAACTTAAATTATGAAAAGCATAGTTGTAGCTTCCTTTAAGGAAGAAGCAAAAGCGATCGAAGCTTTGCATAAGCTCAATGAACTGGAATCATTTGGAGACATTTCCATCTATGAAAAAATAATGGTTCGTAAAAGTGCTAAGGGAGAATTTGAAATTTTAAAAGAAGATACAGTCGAAGGCTGGAGAACCTTAACGGGCTTGGGTCTTGGGAGCCTGCTGGGCATGTTTGGAGGCCCTGTAGGATTTGTTGTCGGGTTATTCACCGGCACTGCTATTGGCGCTATAGCTGATATGAGTCACTACGATTTTGCAGAAGATTTTATTGCAAAGGTTAAGAACAAACTGCCTGCAGGAACCGTATCAATTATTGCAGAAATAGAGGAAGACAGCAACGCTTTTATTGATGCATACCTAAAACCATTAGGCGCCACTATAATAAGAAGCGATGCGGATTTTGAATACGATAGGTACGTGAGTGAACAAATTGATGAAATGGATGAGAAGATTGCGGATGCCAGAGCCGATTTAAAAAAATCGGTACAGGAGGATAAGGAAACAATTCAAAATAAAATTGCCGCACTTAAGGAAAAAAGAAGAGCAATAATTGCTGAGTTTGAGGAAAACAGAAAGGAAGCTGAAAAAAATATAAAGGACAAAGCTGCTGCAGGTATTGCAAAAGTAAATTCAGAAGCGAAAGATTTGGGGAACAACATCAGCAAAGAATTAAAAGAAGAAAGGGCAGCCAGGATCAAAAGAAGAATAGCCAGGTATGAAGAGCAGTTAAGCCGTTTAAAAGAAGAGTTAAAAGAAGTACAGGTTTAAAAAGCTGAGCATCTATATTATAGGGTGATTGGATGCCTATTCCTAAAGGCATTCAATACATTGATTCAGAAATGCCGGCTTGCCGGATAAATAGCGGGGCCGGTTTTTTTAATTAAAAAATTAATCATGAAAGGATTTAATAGCAACATCGAAAAAGATGCATTGGAAAATACTAATTTCCGGAAAGTATTGTATTCAGGAAAACATCTTCAACTGGTACTCATGAGCCTTAAAGCCGGTGAGGATATCGGCGAAGAAATTCATCACGACAACGACCAGTTTTTCCGTTTTGAAAGCGGTACCGGAAAATGTGTGATTGATGGAAATGAATATAATATTAAGAATGGGGATGTAATCGTGATACCTGCGGGTGCAAAGCATAATATTATAAATACAGATGGCACAACAGCTTTAAAAATGTACACTATATATGCTCCCCCTCATCACAAAGACGGCATTATAAGGGCCACCAAAGAAGATGCAGAAAACAATGCGCTTGAATTCGATGGAAAAACTACGGAATAAAGAGTATGCTGCATTCATCCAATTGGCGCAATACGATCCGGACGGATTGCAATCAACATCACTCTGTCTCGTCCTGAACGGGGTTAATACAAATCAACCCAAATTGACAACAAACAAAGATTATGTTTCTTATGTTTAATTTAAAAAAAAGAGAATTTTTATGAAAAAGTTAGAAAACAAAGTTTCAATCGTAACAGGCGCAGGTGCCGGAATGGGGAAAGCCATTGCCCTATTATTTGCTGCTGAAGGAAGTAAAGTAGTCGCTACAGATATTGACCAGGGAAGGCTTGATGCACTTAAAAATGAGATCAGGGGAAAGGGTGGCGAAGTAACAACTCTTATTGCAAATATGGCAAAAGAGGAAGATATTGAAAACATGATAAAAGTAGCAACAACCACTTATGGAACAATAGACATCCTGGTTAATAATGCGGGTATAATGGATCATTTTCAACCGGTAGCGGAAGTTGAAAACAGCATGATGGAAAAGGTAATGAAAATTAACTTTGAAGGACCGTTTAAAGCTATGCGCAGTGCGGTTAAGATATTTCTTGCTAAAGGCAATGGTAATATTATTAATATTTGTTCAATTGGTGGTCTGAAAGGTGGCGCAGCAGGAGCCGCATACACAGCAAGCAAACACGCCCTGATAGGATTAACCAGGAATACAGGATATATGTATTCCAAGTCAGGTATTCGTTGTAATGGAATAGCACCCGGTGCTGTAAATACAAATATTGGCGAAACAATAGACATGAGTAAAGTAACTCCGCTTGTAAATGACCGGATTATGACTGGTATGGCTTTGAACCCAAGAACCGGCGAACCTTCTGAAATTGCAAATGCTGCATTATTTTTAGCAAGTGATGAAGCAAGTTTTGTAAATGCACATATTCTTGTAGTTGATGGCGGTTGGAGTGCTTATTAAAATACCATATTGAAATAATAACTGAAGTGCCAACGATGAAGTCTCATGTTGTACCGCCTGCCCCGAACCTATTCGGGGGAACCAGGGATTGAATAATTGAGAACTATGGGATTTGAGTTGGAAGATTTTTCGTTTATGGTTGGGAGTTATAACGCATATTCTCACCTCGCGGCCGGTGTCCTTCACCGGAAATTCCTGAAGCACCAGAGAGGTAATAGTTAAAATCCCGATTGTACAAACAAGCTGCCAGGCGGCAGATAGGTACAAAATATCTAACGCTAAATAATTGGTGTCTCAGCGGGGTTTCCCTCTAACGAATCTTCTGAATTAAAAATAGTTTCCGGGAACCCCGATGCATCAGGCACCTGCAAAAATTTAAAGTCTGACTTTCCTTTTATGTAAAGTTTGATAAACGTCGGGGTTACACGGATAGTAAATTATGCTTTAAGGTTTATGCTGTGTAAACCCCGTCGGGACAGTAAAATTATCAATCCTACACCTGCGGGATAACAGGAAAGCTATGTTGCTGAAATAATGACCCGGTGTAAAAAAGGCATTAATAAAAAATATAAATATTACTTTTAAAGTATGAACACTTTTGAGTGCAATAAAACCTGCTGTCAAAAGTTATTGAAACCAAAAACTTAATTTTAAAATAACAATATAGAAAAGAACCGGTTGATACTTTGTACCCAATAGCAAATTACGGAGACATCGGTCA
>DATCMY010000075.1:0-4370 GCA_036565505.1 Hanamia sp. | reverse complement strand
CTCTGGGTCATTGCCGACAGGTGAGAGAATCCAATTTGTTATGAATCCAGCATGTGAAAGTAACAAATTAGTTTGTTCAATCAGGCGGCATCAAATGCGTGATATGTCCTTGGAGGATTATGGGGATGCAGGTGCGTTTACTGAAATAGTTAGCAAAGCATCAAAAACCACTGATGATGACCAGCTGATAACTTTGTATGACGAAAAGGATATTTTAGGTTTTTTGAAGCTAGCTATACAGCTTAAGAAAAACATTTTAATCAGTGGTGGTACCGGCACAGGAAAGACGACGTTTCTAAATGCTTGTCTAAAATGGATACCTGAAAATGAAAGAGTCATTACGGTTGAAGATACCCGCGAGGTGTCAGTTCATCAACCGAATGCCGTGCATTTACTGTTTAACGAGGAAGATGAACGTGTAACAGCATTGAAGATTTTCAAAACCTGTTTACGCTTACGGCCAGACCGTATTTTCCTTTCTGAATTGAGAGGGGATGAGGTATGGCCATATCTTCGTTCTGCTAACAGTGGGCACCCTGGAAGCTTAAGCACGGTACATGCTGACACCCCAGAAGGTGCCATTACTCAACTAGTGTTCATGATGCAACAGGCAGGTTCCACTTCAAAAGAGCAACAAATCAGAGATTACATAAAATCGATTATCAACATTGTGGTTCAGCTTAAACGCTGTTCTAGTGAAAACAGATTTATGTATGTCTCTGACATTTATTTCGACCAAGTTCATTCTCAAAAATAACCGGAGGTTTTATGAAAACATTAAATAGTATTCAATTGATTGGCCATGTAGGTAGCGACCCTGAATTTAAAGATACTAGTGGAAAAATGGTGTCCAAGTTTTCTGTTGCTACAGGTGAGGAATGGTTAGACAAATCCACTTCTAAAAAACTTACAAATACGGAATGGCACAAAATAGTTTGTTTTAATAAGTTAGCAGAAATTGTAAATAAATATCTTAAAAAAGGAGCCAAAATTTATATTTCTGGAAAACTAAAAACTTCTACATGGCAGGATAAAAATAATGAAAATCGTTCAACAACAGAAATTGTTGTTGATGAATTAATTATGCTGGATAGCAAGTCACAGGAAAATTGATTATAAAAATTACGGACAGACCTACGGAACGCTATTCCGGTCACTCATCATCTCGAACCCCTTATTAAGATTGAGTTTTTCTATGAAACTTCCATTCTTCTCCCTCCTGACCAACCAATATAATCGTACCGAGTTAATTGGTTGGTCAGGAGGGAGAAGAATGGAAATAGAAAAAGTAAATAAGAAAAGATGAGATGAGTGATGATTGAAGTAATAGAAAAGATACGAGATAAAAGATAAAAGAAAGATTAAAGGAAAGGGAAAAATAAAGGGTAGAAAATAGGGGAGGAGGTAGATTGATATGCGGTTAACGGGACGTAATATTGAAATTTTAAAGTTTATTAATGAGTTTGGTTTTTGCGAGATAGGTCAGGTTAGAAAGCGATTTGTTCTCAAGAAAACATGGATGTACGAAATAATGAAGAAGCTAGTCGATGCTGGTTTGGTTCATCATAAGCGTGTATTAAATTCTCGACATGGGATTTATTTGGTTAGTCGAAAAGGGGCTGAATATACAGACTTGCCATCCGTAGATCGAATCACTGTTGGCGAATATGAACATAATATCTCAATCATTAAAGTCTATATTAAATTACGTAAGCTATATCCTGAGGCTTTTTGGATTAGCGAAAGAAGACTTAAGCATGACAAGTTCTATGATGGCGTTGGAAAAAAAGGGCATATCTCTGATGGAGTACTTTTGTTTCCAGATGGTAGGCGTATTGCTATTGAGGTGGAAATGAGTGTCAAAGGAAAGTATAGAATTGAAAAAATTCTAAGGGAGCATGGCTCAGACTTTTCAATTAAAGAGGTTTGGTATTACTGCTCAAAACGTGTAATGACGCCAGTTACGTCTGTGGCAGCAGGGATGTCATTTGTTAAAATTTTTAGTCTAGAGGAATTCTTATTATGAATAACGATAAAATAAATGATTATATCTCTGCACATCCACGCGAGAGTTTGCAGATTTTAGTAGTTGGATTTTTTCTTGCCTGGCAAAGTGTAGCGGCGATTATAGGACTGATTTTATATCTGGTTCTTGCTAGGCATTATAGACTGCCTTTCTGGGTAACGTTGGCTATGGGTGTTGTTATTTCAGCAGTGGCGATTTTCTTTGAAACAGATTATTTTCATACAAATATTTCCACATTTATCCATAATGGATTTCATTTGAATTTTATTTTTTGGAAAATTTTGTTTATCGGCGGACTTGGCCAGGCCATCACGTTTCTTTTTCAATATGAATTTAATTATGCAATAGGAGTTCCGTTACTAATGGCTGGAATAATGGATCTTATCAACATGATACCTGAGGATCCTCATAAAAAAGCAGTCCACAATTTGCAAAAAGGGATACATTCAAATGTGGTGCCGGAGGTCAGTCATAAAGTTGTTGATCTAGCACTAAAGAATCTGAATGAGGATCAGTATGAAGGTACCGTTTTAGGTGTGTCTCAATATACAGGTAGATATGCTGTTGTTCCAGATCGAGATGTGAATCAGGTGATGCTTGTTCTAGGTACAACGGGTAGCGGTAAAACAATTACGTTAAGACGATTTTATAAGCGTGCGATTACTCAAGGTTATCCGCTTATCATTGTTGATGGTAAACCTGATGAGTCAAACATTGCTTGGATAAAAGATATCGCTGAAAAGAACGGTCGAAACTTTATTGGATTTAATTGTGGGAATTTTCTTCCTTATGATCCATTAGCAGATGGTGGCTATACGGAATTAAAGGATAAAATTATTAGTCTAAAGGATGAATGGTCCAGTGACTATTATCGCTCTATTGCTGAAGATTATTTGCAAACAACATTGGAAGCATTAATTAAATCGAAAAAGAGTTTTGACTTAAGGGCTGTTGTAGATTGTTTGAATTATAAAGAGCTTTTTTCATTGGCTAGGGAAATTGAAGATCCAGTATTAATGAAAAAAGTTAACAGCCTTGAGCATTATGATAGAAAAGATATTACCGGATTACAGGCTCACCTGAATATTTTAATACATTCAGAGCTAGGCCAGTTTTTTGAAAAAAATGATTCTACGTTTACTTTACCAGATGCTATTCGTCAAAATGCGGTTGTTTATTTTGCCTTGCCTGCTCTGCGTTTTCCTAGCTTTTCTAAAGTGTTAGGTAAGCTTGTGATTAATGATCTTAAAGCGGTAATCGATAGAAATTCAGATGGTAGTCAGTCTATATTTACCGTGTTTGATGAGTTCTCGGTGTTTGCTGGGGAGCAAGTGTTGAATCTCGTTAATATGGGAAGAGGAAAGGGTGTTCATGCTATTTTTGGTACGCAGGGATTAGCTGATTTGGATAAAGTGGATGCGACGTTTAAAAGTCAGGTATTAAACTGTGTGAACAGTCTTATTTGCCATCGTTTAAATGATCAAGAAAGTGCTGAATCGATAGCTAAGTGGATTGGCACAAAAGATGCATTTAATGTGACTGCGCAGATTAATGTGAATCAAGGTGATGCTGGGATGGGGACAGTTAGGCTTGATAAGGAATATATTATTCATCCTGAGATGATTAAGCAGAAGTTACAGACTGGTGAAGCATTTTACGTCAGCAAGGTTGGGAGATGCAGGCAGGACAAAGTAAAAATTAAATTTGTTTAAACAATCAAAATCCCGCTCCGTTTGAGTTCTGTGGCCATATCGACTGCAAGTTTTATCGTATCACGCCCGGTCACCTTTACAAGGGCTGCGCAAGTCGCAAAGAGCGCGACCCTTGTAAACGCGCTGCGGTCGTGACCGATTAAACTAGCAGTCGATTTGGCTGCCAATTTAATTGGAGTTTTTAAGATGAATAATTTAGAGCCTAGAATTTATGTTGCGTGTTTAGCAGCTTATAATGGGGGTCATTTGCACGGTGAGTGGATAAAAGCAAATCAAGATATCGATTCGTTATACGAAGAAGTTAAAAACATGTTAGCAGCAAGTCCAGTTCCAGATGCAGAAGAGTGGGCGGTGCATGATTTTGAAGGTTTTGGTGATGTTAGCATAAGTGAATATACCGGCTTAGAAACTATTCATGAATTAGCTGAATTTATTGCGGAGCATGATGAGTTAGGTGCTGCAGTGCTAGGTCATTGCGGTGGGGACATAGCTGATGCGCAGAAATTATTAGATGAGTGTTATCACGGAGAGCATGACAGCGAAGAGGATTTTGCTTATAATGAGCGTGATCACACAATTTGATGGTCTATTTTGCACGATAATTAATGGCCAAATTGAATATTAAATTACAC
>DATCMY010000074.1:0-5392 GCA_036565505.1 Hanamia sp. | reverse complement strand
AATATTGGCGATGATAGCCCTCCTTTATAATATGATACCTTGGGCAAAGTCATCATTAATCAAATAAAATTCGTGCTTTTAGCCGCTATAAAATTATTATTGAATAAAATTTAAACAGGCTCTTATATAATTTCACTCTTAATTTAATAGTAGAATAAGGCGTTTAAATAATCCATGATTTTTGCAAAAAAATCGGTGGAGTAGCCAACATCGTTTTAACCAGATTATGAAACATGCTGTCCGGGTACTTGAGCCTGTTGAACCGGTAACAAAACTCATCTATATAGCTGTGCAGACGTGAGCAATGGTGATGTATACCCCTTAGCCACGCTTTGAACATCATAATTTGTCTATGCAAGCTTGACGGATCAAGCAAACTGGCATGCCAGGTACCGTCAGCTTGTTGAAGTGAGGCTATTTTGTTACTCATTTCCTTGAATAAAGAAACCCACTTGTTACGCTCAGGATAATTAGCGGGCATATAACTTATTACTTCAGCCAAGCCACTCATTACCCATCCATTACCTCTTGACCACATTACAGGCTCATCATTTTTTTCTTTTTTATTCAGAAATGATCCGTCGCGAAAATACAGGTGTTGATCAGGGTTGTATAAATAGGCTGTGGTTTTCCACCATAATTTATTGCATAGATCCATATATTTAATCTCGCCTGTCACTTTTGCAAGATCAGCCAGTGGCGGCGGCCCCATAAATAAGGCATCGCACCAGGCCCATTCCCTGTTAACTATACCACCGGTCTTCCATTCTAAAGATTCTGTGTGGGGTCGCTGTATAAGCGTATCAGCCAGCAATTTCAGATCCTTTATCATCACAGGATCATGGTATATCTGATACAGGCGGCAATACTGCTAAGGCTTTTACCAACCAATTGTGAACTGGGGGCTGAATTTTTCAATTCTACACCCACAAATGTTGGTAACTCTTGTTTTTTTTTGATTTTAGCTCAATTAGTAACCACCTGAACTGTTACGATACTTATACTTAAAGTTTCGATAGCCAAATACGACCAGATTTCCCGACATTTGATATCGCATGATGTGATTTAAGCCATAAAAGCAAATACGCATCTCCGATGGTCCAGGCGAGCATCTGTTCACAACCGGGATAAGTCGGATATTCTTCTTTTGTGAACATATGCCCATCATTATGCCTGGCCTGCATATCTAAAATTCGACTGCCTTGAACCTGCATCCATCTTTTTGTCTCTTTTTGTATTCCTTTATCCCATCCAAGGACATATGCATTTACATGTGTAAGGTAATAGACATCAAAGCGGTATTTACTCCAATCTGTGCCTTGAGGATAGTAGACCTCTGCTTTTCCTGGTATAAACATAGCCCCTCCTGGCAATTTATATGGAGGCGAAGACCATTTATGTTCCGCCAAAGAATGATAAATAAAGGACGCATTCCATTGCGAAGCAGGCGAAACCTGCTGATTTGCAAGTGGCTGAACCAGATAAGATCTTGAATTTAAAGTTATAGTCATCGTGTAGTCTGGATGTATCATATTGTGGTTAATAACTGCACCATCTTCACGTAAGTTAAAACCATGCAGCCAGTCTTTAACAGGTTTACCGTCTATAACCTGGGCATTTTCCAAGTCGCTCTTTAACGAAAAGGAAGAAATCATTAACTCACTGCAAATCAGTTTCCATTTTTCATTGTGTGGATGTTCCGGCATCATTGCAACCGCAAGCTGTAATAAGGTGGCATTCCACGCATTCTCTTCCGCTTTTGTATCACCTGGTGAATTAACGTGACCATCAGGGGCGGTCCAATAAGGCACCTTATAGTTTGGAGCTATAAAGCGATCTGCCTCATTTACCACCATTGTTGCTACCATGTTCTTCGTTTCTGGCTCGAGTTCGTCCCATAGCATCCACGCGCCTTGTCCTACAAAAGTTGTCCATAGTGCAGTTTGCCAGTCATTCCCCCAACCGTTTCCATTGGTATGATTCATTTTATATCCTGCAGCTACGCCTTTAATAAGCATTGTAATGCGCTTAAGTGCTATTTCTCGTGAAATACCCAACTCATCATCATTGAGCTTAGCGCATTTAAGGGCTACAGCCATTCCATAGCATACACTAGCAGCAGGTCTGATACCATTTTCAGTATACTGATCAACTATATATAATTTACGACTGTTGTCAACCTCAAATTTTTCTTCAATCCAATTCAGGTTATATCTGGCTGTGTTTGATAAAATCTTGCGGGTTTGCTTAAGATATCGATCCTCTTTATAAGATTTATCGAAATGCTTCCAGTCTACTGAAACTACCTGCGTGACAGGATCAACTGGAACTGTATTTGCACTAACCTTGTACAAAGTCATTGTGGCTAATATAAAAATAAAAAAGATTTTTTTCATTTTAGATTATCATTAAAAATTTAATTGCATTTTGAATGGTTGCATGTTCCCATTTAGTACCTGTTGACAGGATAAGTTCAAATCAATAGTCAACAGATACTTAAAACCTATTATAGTTTATAATTGAGAATTCTTCTTAATACCCATATAAAGAAACTTCAGCGATGTGGGCATAAACGGTTGGTCCTTTTGTTGCATATATTCTAACATATCGTACTTTAGGAGATCCCAGGATAGGAAAGCTTTGAGGTGTATTAACACCTAAGAAAACATATGCTCCGTAAGTCGTCCAGTTTATCCCATCAAGACTTCCATCTACCAGGAAATCTGTAAAACTATTAAAAATATTTTGTCGATAAACCAATTCCAAAACACCGATATTTACCTGGCTTTTCAGATCTATAACGAGCCAATGCGGATAAATTACCGTGGTACTTGGATAAGTTGTATGCCAAAACGTATTGATATCACCATCAATAGCATAGGCGGCTGGCCCACCGGCAGGAAGCAATCCTGTGAGTTGCTGCGAATCAGCCGTTGCAGTCCAGGCAGATTTACTGAGTTTTCTGGATATCTGCTTATTATTAAAATCAGTGTAGAATGTATCAATACCTAAGGGCGGAACATATAAAGTCCTGGTCGAATATATTGTGCCATCTGCTTTAAAATCAGACAAAACGGTGGCGACCACGTTTATTCCTATGCGTTTTGTCACCTGATTTCCCGAAGTATTCAGGTACGAGACTTCAGTAGCAATAGCTCCTGCATAAGCGCCGCCGTTATTTACATTGGCAATGCCCCACTGAATGGTGACCAGCCCTGTAATTGGGGCCATTACACCGGAAAGTACAGGACGGTTCAGCAGGACGGCCTGGTAGATATCGCCATAAACAATCCCTAATGCTTCTGTCGGAACCGATGTATGACCATTATTATCATAAGTTTTAATTACAAAAGAATATGGCTGGGCTGGTAAATGGTCAATATTCACACTAACACTGTCACCGCTAGATGGAACATTCACCTCAACAGAGTCCGAATTAAAATTCCAAAAAACACGAGCCTTTACGATCGTAGGGTCAATACTTCGTGGCCATGAAATTCTGACTCTATTGCGACCACCATGAACCACAGGAGACACTACTTTAGCGGTATAAATGATTCCTCCAGGTACAACAAATTGTTCATAGGTGAGATCCATTTTTTTGCATGCCGATAAAACAATGCAGGTCATAAGGAACACGATGACAACGTATGATTTTTTTTTCATTTCAATATTTTTATATAATATATTAACTGGTTATCAATCTATTACGGAACAATCGTTCCCCAAAAAGTAAATTCCCCTAATTGGTATTTACCTGCACCGCCATAAGTATTCGTAAGTTTGAAACGAAAGAAACGAACGCTGTTTAATCCAGTGGGGAAAGAGAACTCTTCACCTGCCGTAACATATGCCATATCAGAGGCTGTATAATTTGGTTGTGGAAGGCCAGATGGCTTTACAGATGCAAATGTCCCAAGTAATTGCCAATTTGTATAACTGCCATCAGCAGGTGGATTGTTAGAACCCCATATCTCAAATGATTGTACCCATGCAGCATTATATGGATATGATGTCCGTTGATATATCTTCATTCTGCTGAAGACAACTTTCTGGTTCATATCCACAGTAAACCATTGAGGTAAGGATATATTATCCGCACTTGCAAAGATATTTTCACTTGAATTTATAATTCCATCCCATAAATTCTCAACATTATATTTAGGAATACCGAGCCAGAAGTCGGTAGGCAACTTGTAAACTTTGAAAGGGATTTTTGGAATCTGGATCTCAGAGAAAGGCGTAATTAATTTAATTAAGGTGTCGGACTTATTATTCCAGCGATCGCGTATAAAAACCCCAAATTTCATTTCCCTGGATTGGTATCCCCTGGCTGCGAAACTGCCTTTCGCTTGCGCGGTATAATAAGTAGTTGCGGGTGCCCAAGTTCCATGGTTAGTAGTATCTACCATCACAACGATGGATAGATTACCCTTATCTGCATTTATAAAAGTAACATTTACCCCTCCGAATGTAGCCACCATATCTAAACCCTTATATGCTGACTGTATGGGAGGGGTTAAAGGTTTTACAGAAAATAAAACTGGTTCTGATTGTTTTTCATTTCTACCAACGCTGTATAATTTTACGGTATGTGTTAAGGTATCACCAAATCCCACTAAAGAAATCGTATCTGTGTAATAAGATGCCTTTGCCTCTCTAAAAACGCCTGGCCTTATTTCGTAAATGGCCTTCACATAAGCGAGGTTCGGATCAGCAGGGATTTTATAAGTCATTATTACAGTTCCAGGCCCCGCAGTTATTCTAATATCACTAACCTGGGCGGGAGCAGGAGCATTCTCATCAATATGATCAATTCTACCTCCTTTTTTGCAACTATACCAACCTATGGCAATTAGTGCTACAATTAAAATACGTAATTTTTTCATTTTGCAATTTTTTGGTTAATTATTAATTATTCCTATAACACCATTACCATCCCAAGTTCTGCACCAGATTTCTGTTAATTAAGACATTAAAATCATTTATGGGCCAGAAATAATCTTTGGTACCGAAGGTTTGGTTGAACAATGTAATAGGTGTATAGTATGCCGCCGCAGTTCCCTGAGATCCGTCCCATCCCTGGATCGGTCCGTTTAACAACTTAGTCGATTCCTTCCAGCGACGTAGGTCCCAAAACCTTTTGCCTTCAAAACACAGTTCGATCAGTCGTTCCTGATGGATAATATCACGCAAACCACCTTGAGTAAGATATTTACCAGGATTGCTGGAATGCGCAGTCCAGGAAGTTTCAACAGATTGCAGGCCGGCCCGGTTACGTATGAGATTAATGTAAGCATAGACTTCGGCACCAGGTCCCTGCGATTCATTTAAAGCTTCTGCATAAAACAGGTACAATTCGCTTAACCTGATCAGGGGCATCGGATAATTA
>DATCMY010000073.1:0-10797 GCA_036565505.1 Hanamia sp. | reverse complement strand
TTTGTTTAAATTAAATTTTAAAAATTTATCGCTTAGCCAATACCAGCAGATTGGCGCATTTTTTATTAACCAGGGAAAAAATATTTTCATCACTTTTATTGTTGCAAAATTGGTGATAGAGGGACAATTGACACTGGGTATGATGCTGGCAATTCAATATATAATAGGGCAACTAAACAGCCCTATAGAACAGCTGATAGGTTTTACCCAACAGGCACAGGATGCAAAAATATCATTGGAACGTTTGAATGATATTCATTCCCTGGCCGATGAAGAACCCATGGAAAAGGAGTTCAATCATTACCTTCCTAAGGAACATAGTATTAGTATAAAAAACCTTTCATTTACTTATCCCGGCGCAGGAAATGAACCCGTACTAAAAAATATCAATTTAACTATACCACAAGGGAAAGTAACTGCCATTGTGGGGATGAGCGGTAGCGGTAAAACAACACTGATTAAATTGCTTTTGCGATTTTTTGAAAATTATAAGGGCGATATAAATATTGGAAATCCAAACTTTAAAACCATCAGTCCCAAATATTGGAGAAGTATAAGCGGAACTGTTATGCAGGACAGCTTTATTTTTAATGACAATATCAGAAAAAACATTACGGTTACCGATGACAAAGTAGATAATGAACGGCTGATACATGCCTGTAAAACGGCAAATATCCTTTCCTTTATCGAATCTTTGCCATTGGGATTTTATACAAAACTTGGAGCAGAAGGTAACGGTATCAGTGGAGGGCAAAAACAACGAATGGCTATTGCCAGAGCTGTATATAAAAATCCTCAATTCATATTTTTGGACGAAGCCACCAATTCATTAGATGCGAATAATGAGAAAATAATATTAGAAAACCTACAGGAGTTTTTTAAAAACCGGACAGTTATTGTTGTAGCCCACCGGCTTAGTACTGTGAAAAATGCAGATAAAATTATTGTACTGGAAAATGGGGAGGTTGCGGAGGAAGGAACGCATACCGAACTTACTTTGAAAAAAGGGAAATATTATGAACTTGTAAAAAATCAATTGGAACTTGGAAACTGATAAAATTTTAGTACCCCCGGATAATGCTGATTCTGCAAAGAGTGTAATTGTTATGAAGAATACATTTTCTGACCATGGAAATGAGATTGATGAAATCATATCCAGTAAACTTCCCCGTATTGTGCGGTGGGGCACAGTATATTTTTTCTTCATGCTTTTGTTAATCGGTATAATCTGTTGGTTCATAGAATACCCTGATATAGTGGTGGCTTCAGCGAAATTAAATAGCATAAATGCAGCCAAAGAGATAATTACAAAGACGGACGGCAAGATTGTAAAAATTTTAGTAAAGGAAAATGAGAAAGTAGCTGCAGGCCAAATATTAGGCTATATGGAGAGTACTGCAAAACCCCAATCAGTTTTGCAAATACATAGCCAGGTAGATTCAATGATTACATTAATTGAAGAAAATAAGACTGATGAAATTATAAAATATTTCCCTACAAGTACTTACTCATTTGAAAAAGGAAAGGAAAATATATTAGGAGAACTACAGAGTTCTTACCAGGCCTTTATTCAGGCCTTTATCTTATTTAAAGATTATTTGAGCAAGGGGTTCTTTTTTAAGAAGAAAAGAATGCTGCTTACTGATATGCAAAATATAGTAAAACTGCACGGAATATTAATTGATCAAAAAAAATTGATGCAGAAGGACCTTTCTTTGAGTAATGAAACTTTTAATGCGAATGAATCTTTAGCAAAAGACAAAGTAATTTCTTCTTTTGATTACCGTAATGAAGAAAGTAAATTAATAGCTAAACAACTATCCCTCCCCCAAATTAATGCTTCTATTGTTTCTAATGAAAGTTTGCAAAATGAGAAAAAAAAGGAAATTAATGAATTAGAGAATCAGATTATTGTAGAGAAGAATACCTTTATTCAGGCATTACTAACAATGAAAAGCCAGATTCAGGGCTGGGAGACTAAATATCTGCTAAAAGCCCCTGTTTCCGGAACGGTTTCTTTTAGCGGCTTCTTCCAGGAAAATCAGGAAATGAAAGCTGGACAACCATTATTTTATGTACAGCCGGTTAACACTTCGTGTTTTGTAGAAATGCTGGTTTCTCAATACAACTTTGGAAAAGTAAAACAAGGCCAGGAGGTATTATTGAAATTTCAAGCATACCCTTCTGAGCAATATGGCTCTGTTGTAGGAAAAATTGACTATATCAATACAATACCCACGGACAGCGGCTATTTGGCGAAGGTAATTTTGCCGAATGGACTTATAACAAACTTTAAAAACCCTTTATTATACCGCAATGGTTTGGTAGCTCAAGCAGATATTATTACGGAAAAAATGAGATTGCTGGAACGCTTTTATTATAATATAGCTAAGCAATTTAAAAGGTGATGATTGGAGGTCTTTTTGAAAAGTTACCGTATTGCGTACAAATTGTATAAACGGTAAGCCATAGGTTTTATTCTACTATCTCTTCAAAAAGAAAGAACTCATAAGGCTCCATTATCAAAAATTCATGATCTTTTCCGATTGTATAATTCTTCTCTGTCCAATGATCATACAAATTTTTATCTGCTCCTTGTTCTTTAAATGCATACCAGGAGAGGTAAGCGATCTGCGCACTGAAATTAAAAACACAATATAATTTTTTTCCGTTAGCAGATCGTACAAACCCAGCTACGTGTACGTTGTGGGGGGAGAACCAATTTAAATTACTATGATCGGAAAGAATCCGAAAATTTTTTCTGATGTTCAACAAGTGCTGCGTTCCGGAAAATATTTTTTGTTCAATGGTGCCATTCTCATTCCTTAATTCATTTTTACTCCAGTTAATAACCGTAAACTTTGATTGCTCTTATACCGATTATACCATCAAATAGTCCAATGCCTTTTCTATCGGCATAATACCATCTTAGATTTCAACGTAGTCCTTTGGACTACTTATTAAATCAAGATGGTATTACAAACTCTGCGACTTTAAACCTGCTTATGGTTTTCTATTTTCGGAGATAATTAAAAGCTCTGATTTTTGATGTTGTTTATGGCGTTATTAGAGGTTTTATGGCAGAGACCTCTAAAAAATTATAACTGGTAAGGATTGGATAGGGAAAGGCTTTTAATATGTAAGAAATCGGAGCTGTTGTTAGTGAGTAGGGTAAGTTGCATTTCAATTGCGGTAGCAGCAATAATAGCATCGGGTAGTTTGCATCGTTTGGTTTTGCGTATTTCAATAGCTTTTAAAATAATTGGTTCATCTAAAAGATGTACAATGCTATTGGCAATAAAACTATTTAATATTTCTAAATGTGTATCAATTGCACCTGGCCATGCTAATAATTCTATTCGGGTAATAACCGATATTTCAATGTTGTACTCATCAACAAGCCCTACACAGGAAGCCGGTAATTTGCCATTTAGGTAATCTATAACCACATTGGTATCCATTAAATACGGTGTTCCCATTCGTTGCGTATGTTCTTTGCATGATTAGAAAAATTTTTGTACTGCTTATCAGTAAGGTGGAGTTTGCCGGCAAAGCTGGTTTTTTTATGTGGAGATTCACTACTATTTTTTTTTAACCGTATAAGTTGTTGCTGCTCCATATCGTTTAAAATCTGCAAAGCTTTTTTATTAATAATTTCTATTGAAATTGTTTCCATCCTCTTTATTATTTAGTGTTTAATAAACTCTTTTCAAGATGAATTTCTTATTACTAAAGTTACTATAAATAGCAGTATTGTTACAAAATATACCAGAAAAGTTTGTAATTCATGGTTGGATAAAAAAAAATTTATTACCTATCCTACTGGTACAATGCTGTTGTGGAAGAGTTGCTGTGATATTTGCCAATGGATACGTTAGTTGAATTCTACTTCTTAATTCTCAAATGACTTCAAAAAGAAAGAACTCATAAGGCTCCATTATCAAAAATTCATGATCTTTTCCGATTGTATAATTCTTCTCTGTCCAATGATCATACAAATTTTTATCTGCCCCTTGTTCTTTAAATGCATACCAGGTGAGGTAAGCGGTCTGCGCACTGAAATTAAAAACACAATATACTTTTTTTCCGTTAGCAGATCGTACAAACCCCGCTACGTGTACATTGTGGGGAGAGAACCAATTTAAATTACTATGATCTGAAAGAAGCCGAAAACTTTTTCTGATGTTCAATAAGCGCTCCGTTCCGGAAAATATTTTTTGTTCAATGGTGCCATTCTCATTCCTTAATTCATTTTTACTCCAGTTAATAAGCGGGCGATGCATCCAGCGGTTATCATAGCTTTTTCCTTCGTCATTTAAATAAGAATAATCATTAGTGTACCCAACTTCATCGCCATAAAATATCACAGGCAGGCCGCCAATAAAAAAACTCATTGATTGCATCAATAAAATTTTACGGATAGCAATGGTGATATCTTCATTATTATTTTCTTCAATAGCTTTTTCCAATCCGCAAAGAGAAGCCAATGTGCCGCTGATACGGGCATCTCCTGTTTTTGGATTATAAGAAAATAAGGCCCCTGTCGCCTTAGAACCTTCAACATTTCCGGAATAATAATTTTTTAAAAATTGCCGGTGCCGGTAAGGATCATAGCCTGCCTGCGCAATCATATAATCATCATATCCCAGCCCGATATCGTCATGGCATCGTGTATAAGTAATCCATGAAGTGCCCAAAGGTTTTTGCAATAATATGGGTTGTGCTACAAGCATTACTTTTGTATCGCCCGTAGCCAGGGCGTCCCATTGCAATGCCATTTGTGTGGCGTTATACGCAAAATCACATTCCTTAGCACGGTATATTCCTTTACCAAAATAATTCATAATCTCCTGAGGGGCTACAATGGCCTCTCCCAACAAAGCCATTCCCGGTGTGGCCACTTGTACACATTGTTTTATAAGGCGCAACAATGTATGTGCCTGAGGAAGATTTTGAGATGATGTTCCGATTTCTTTCCAGATAAATGCAGGTGCATCTATTCGTAATATATCAATACCCAGGTTGGCATAAAAAAAGATAGTATCCATCATAGCGATGAATACCGCAGGGTTTGTATAATTAAGATCCCACTGGTATTTATGAAAAACCGTCATCACCCATTTATCGCATTCTGGTATATAGGTAAAATTGCCCGGTGCACTCTCTGGAAATATATCTGGCATTGTATTATCATATTGATCAGGAATATTGCGATCATCAAACATGTAAAAAAAATCCTGGTAATGCCTGTCTCCTTCTTTAGCTTTTTGAGCCCATTCATGATGATGTGATGTATGGTTGAGCACGATATCAATCATCAGGTACATATTATTTTCACTCATGCTTTTCTGCAATTGCATAAGATCTTTTAAATTGCCAAACCGTGCATCTACCTTTCTAAAATCGGAGACAGCATAGCCTCCGTCGCTTTCATCTTTCGGACTTTCAAACAGGGGCATCAGGTGCAGCACATTTACTCCAAGGGTTTTAAAATAATACAGCTTTTCTTCAAGATTTTTTATGCCACCACAAAAACGGTCAACATACAAACTCATACCCGCCAGTTCATTACTTAAAAACCAATTTTCTTCTTTTATTTTATCAAGATCTGTTTGTTTTAATTGTTCAGTTCTGTTTAAGTAAGCAGTTATTACGGTACTAATGAGTTGTTGAAAATGTTGTTCCCTCTTTAAATGATGGCCATAAATTTCCGAATATAATGAATGTATAGATGAGGCATTTGCAATAAGTCTTATATAAAATTGATAATCCTTTCCGTTAATATCAACAGAATACTTTGCCAGTTCAGATTCTATTTGCTGATGCAGTTTATAATCGTACATGCTTTATTGTTATTACTCAAAAATCTGGTTATTTAAATGTTTAAAAGCTTCCATAGCGCCCATGTATTCGCAGGTGCGGGCACCGGCTTTGTTGGCATTATAAATAATATCTTCCCAATTTTTGGCGCTTAAAGATTGTATCATTTGTAAAGAATAATTACTCAACTGGTATAACACGGCACCCACAAATGCATCCCCGGCGCCTGTTGTATCTATTGGCAGGATGTCAATGCTTTCTACCATGATCTTTTTATTTTGATGCATCAGCAATGTACCTTCTTTACCAAGCGTAATTGCAAAAGTTGCCTTTGTTTTTTCCGACAAAATTTTCGCTGCATCATTAATAGATACACTTCCCGTAATCAGCATGGCTTCCTCATCACTTACTTTAAAGAAATGACATTGCTGCATAAAACTCCAGGATTGTTCAATAAATGTTTCCGTATTATTTTTAAATAATAAATGCCGGTAATTAGGGTCAAAGCTGATAAAAATATTTTTTCCCAAAGCTTTTTGCAATAAACTTTTGTATGCCTGCTGCAATGGCCCGGGTAAAAAAGCTGTAGCAGAACCAAAGTGAATGATGGAACATTCATCCAAATCAATCCCCTCGATATCGCTTTCACTCAACTGTCCGTCTGCCCCACGGTTAAAAACAAAATCCCGTTCGCCATCTTTCATTAATGATACGAAAGCAAAGGTGGTAAAATGATCTTTATCCTGCATCATCCAGGTTGTTGAAACGCCAAAGTCTTTCATTACATCAATCAATTGCTGGCCAAAAGGATCGGTGCCAACTTTTGCAGATAATAATACATCTCCGCCTAATGCTGCAATAGCCGCTGCCACATTCGTTGGCGCCCCGCCGGGCTTTTTTAAAAAATGTTCCCCTTTAGAAAGTGATGAACCTGTATCTGTACAAATCATGTCGATAAGTGCTTCGCCAATACAGAGTATTTTCATGTTTATAAAATTATTGAAGTAATAAAAATTTCTTTTGTTAACTAATGCCCCGCCCCCATAGCAATCATTACATCTGGTTCCGGTTTATCAGCTTTAATGAGCAGCGTAGCCGAGGCTGCAATTAATAAAAAAACACCTGCAAAAGTGATTGCGTTCCGTGGGTCATCGTTTAAAAAATGTTTCAAAATAAAACCAAAGGTTGTTGTTTGAATAAACATAGGAATTACAATCATCATATTGATAATGCCCATATAAACCCCGTATCTTTCTTTAGGAATTTTACTTACGACCATTAAATAAGGAATACCCATCATACTGGCCCAGCCTATACCAAAACCGGTAATTGCCGGGAAAAGCAAATATTTATTTTCAATATGGGGAAACGCCAGGAAGCCAATGCCTGCTAAAACCAAACATCCAAAATGTACCAACTTCGGAGAATATTTTTTTGCAAACCATACCAGGCCAAAAGCACATAAAAAGGTAACCACATTGTACCATCCATTTACAAGTCCCGTCCAGCTTACCGCTTTTTCATACAATTCAGAATTTTGCTGGGGTGTGGTATTCCAAACAGATAAGGCTACACTTTTAGATGAATTTTGCCAATAGCAAAACAAGGCATACCATTGAAATAAATAAATTAAAGCCAGTTGCCACATTACTTTGGGCATATCTAAAATGGCATCAATGATTTCAATATTCTGGGCAAACATTATTTTCAGCGTTGGATGAATTTTGGCATAATTCAAAACTTTTCTGAATAAGCTTCTGTAAAATATCGATGGAATGATCAACAGGATAATTATACAGTGTAGGCGATTAAAGTAGTTAGAATAGTTAGAAAAAACTGGATAACGGGAAAAGGCATTCCTTTGTTTCTTTCATTTAGAAGCTTAAGTTCTTCTGGCGGTGGAGGTATTTCGGGAGTCTTTTTAATACTCCATAATATGGAACCTATAGAGCAAGCGGCTCCCAAAAAAAATGAAGCAAAAACCCAGGTTGGCAACCTACCCGTTTTTCCAATAAATATCATCGGAAATATAAATAAGGAAACATTGGCCAGCGTTTGTCCAAAGCCTGTAAAAAAACTTTGCGCCTGAAAGCCTGTAGGTTGCTGGGTTGTATCTAATTTATCAGCAATAAATGCGCGGTAGGGTTCCATCGCTGTATTATTTCCCACATCCAATAACCATAATAAACCCACGGCCATCCATAAAGCGCTGCTGAAAGGAAACAAGGAGAGCGCAATACTGCAAAGCATGGCGCCAATAAAAAAATACGGCGTTCTTCTACCCCACCTGGGATGCCAGGTTTTGTCGCTTAATGCACCAATGATGGGCTGAATAATTAATCCTGTAAAGGGCCCGGCTAAGTTGAGCCAGGGTATTTGATCGGGTCGTGCCCCCAAAAAATCATAAATAGGATTTACAGCACTTTGTTGTAACCCAAAACTATATTGAATGCCAAAAAACCCCACATTCATATTTATAATTTGTGAAAAAGTAAGCAGGGGTTTATTCAATTTCATATAGTCTCATATTTACATAAAAAATCGTTGATAAATATAGTGATAACTTTCTTTTTCTTTTTCTAATCAATAAAAAATGAAAGAGTCTTTATATAGATTGCCTTTAAACAATTTTTTCTCCTTTGCTTTTTATAATAATTTTAGAATTACATTTATACTCTGCAGATATGAAATGAACGATTGGAATTTGAATTCACTGCCTTCAAATTATCTTTAAAAAGATTCACCAAAAAATAATTTTATGAACACAAGAAAAATATTTGGATGGAGTATAATTGTATCTCTTGGAGGTTTTCTTTTTGGCTTTGATACTGCTGTTATTTCCGGGGCGGAACAATCTATTCAACAATTTTGGCACCTTAATACTGTTGAGCTTGGGTTTACGATTTCCATCGCACTCATTGGAACCATTTTGGGGGCACTTACAGGAAGTATTCCTTCTGATAGATTCGGAAGAAAAACTACTTTGATAATTATAGCTTCCCTTTATTTATTTTCTTCTGTGGGTACAGCCCTGGCGGGAAATTGGTATTTATTTTTACTTTTTCGTTTTTTGGGAGGCATTGGTGTTGGCGCTTCTTCGGTAACGGCGCCGGTTTATATTGCCGAAATTTCACCGCCGGAAACCAGGGGCAGGCTGGTAGCCATGTTCCAGTTTAATATTGTACTGGGCATTGTGATATCTTATTTTTCAAATTATTTAATTGGTGCCAGCGATGCATCGTGGCGCTGGATGCTTGGTGTACAGGCATTTCCTTCTTTATTATTTTTAATATTATTAAAGTTTGTTCCTGAAAGCCCGAGATGGTTATTTCTGAAAAGAAATAAAGTTGAAGAAGCAAAACGGATTTTAAAAATCATCAATCCCAACACTTACCTGGCGGTATTAGAAAGCATAAAGAATAATGAAATAGAAGAAAAAATTTCCGGCAATACAGACCAGTTGTTTACAAAGAAAAATAAATTTCCAATCTTTTTGGCTATCGCTTTTGCCTTCTTTAACCAGGTATCAGGCATTAACGCAATCATTTATTATGCCCCAAGGATATTTGAAATGACCGGGCTTGGACGAAGTTCCTCTTTGCTTTCTACCGTGGGTATTGGAGTGGTTAATCTTATTTTTACTCTGCTTGCTGTAAATTTTATTGATAGAATAGGAAGAAGAAAATTAATGCTCATTGGCTCATTCGGGCTTATCACAACATTAGGTTTGGTAGCCTACACCTTTTATTCTCAAAACTTCGGAGGCCTTTCCATAACCGTCTATCTATTGGTGTATATCGCCTTTTTTGCCTTCAGCCAGGGCGCTGTGATATGGGTTTTTATTTCAGAAATTTTTCCTAACCAGGTAAGGGCAAAAGGACAAACTTTAGGAAGTTTCACTCATTGGTTTATGGCAGCGGTAATCGCCTTTTCATTTCCCTCACTAACAGAAAAACTGGGTGGTGGAAATACTTTTTTATTCTTTAGTATTATGATGGTGATTCAATTATTATTTGTATGGAAAATAATGCCCGAGACAAAAGGAAAATCATTAGAACAAATAGAACATAACCTCGTACTACATTAGACAAAAAAAATTCACGGGTAATTCATTAATATAATATCCCTTTATAAAATTTTTGCTTTTTGCTTTGATTTTGTTTTCTTTTTCAAAAGCCATTTCACAAACTTCGGATAAAGAAAAAACCAGGTTATCATATAGGCCAATTTTTCATTTTGCTTCCCAAAAAACTGAACCAATGATCCTAACGGATTGGTTTATTACAAAGGCAATTATCATTTATATTTTAAGTACAATGCTTTCGGAGATAAATGGGGCACATGAGTTGGACACACGCAACCAGCAAGGATTTGATGAAATGGAGCCTTTACACAATTTAAAAATGCAATAATCTGGAAGATGAATCCATCCATGCAATAATACCAATTCAATTAAAGTTATGTTTGCTACTTCAAATGAAAATCTTTTAAAAAAATAAGAGAAAATGCAGGTCTGTTTTTTGAAATATTTTCCTTTTTGATTTCTATTTCCTAATACCTTCCAAAACGAAAAGGAAAGCATAATTCATAGCTACCTCTTTTAAATAATCAAACCTTCCGGAAGCGCCACCGTGGCCAAATTCCATATTGGTCTGCAACAATAAAACGTTATGATCAGTTTTCATTGCCCTAAGCTTTGCCACCCATTTAGCAGGTTCAAAATATTGTACCTGGCTATCGTGCAGCCCGGTAGTAATAAGCATATTTGGATATTTTTTCCTTTCTACGTTTTCATAAGGTGAATAGCTTTTCATATAAAAATAGGCTTCCTTATTTTGAGGATTTCCCCATTCATCAAATTCATTGGTTGTAAGCGGAATACTTTCATCCAGCATGGTATTTACTACATCTACAAAAGGAACCTGCGATATTATTCCATTCCATAAATCAGGAGCCATATTAACAATCGCTCCCATT
>DATCMY010000072.1:0-10291 GCA_036565505.1 Hanamia sp. | reverse complement strand
TTTAAAAGTTGATTGCGTCTTTCCAGTTCATTGAATAAAAAATGCAACTTTCCTCCTGTAAGCATAATTACATAAGAAAGAAAATTATCATTATCATCATCATATTGCGACTTGCGAATTACATTGCTCCATTCTAATTTTCCGGTATTATCCATGTTAAGAATTAGAATATTATTATAATAATACCTTGCCTGCGAATTATTATAATATCCCGGCCTGCCATAATAACCGTAGGAATAGGGAGAATAATAATTATAATAATACGGAGAATAAAATGATGGGTAACCACCATAAAGATAGTCATAACGGTTCCATGGAGAAGAACGGGACTGAGTATAATAATCTTCTGCAGTCAAAATATAACCACCATCTTTTTTAAGAATCACATCACGAATAAAAAAATCATTTAAGGCTACCTTGTTACTTCCTTCAGTTTTTGCAACTGCCCTTATTGAATCATTAAATTCTGCGAAATATTGTGAGACCAGTTTTTTATTTCCCTCATCCCACACCGCAATGTATAAGCCTTCCACGTTTCCGCGTCTCTTTACATAATACAAGGAATTAATTACATAATGCTGATTTACATTATCCACTTTTAATTTTATTTCGTCAAGAAATTTATCCGAAAGATCAAGCCTGTTTATGTTGAAATTATCCGTATCGGGATTTTTGGTTATTAAATCTAACTCCTGAATAAAATCTCTTGAGCTGGATCGGTTTCCCCTGGTAAAAACAAAATTGCCCAGGTTATCGACAAAGAAATCGCTAAAAATATCTTTTTTATCTTCAAAATTAGTTGGGATACGGGATTTATGTAAAAGCTGAAGGCTGTCATTAAATAATAAAGTAGTAAAATTATAACGATCATTTTTCTTCTGTATCTTATAGATCATGATCTTCGATTTATCCTCACTGTGGATAGTGGAATAAATTTTATTGTCCGAAAAAAAACTGAGTTGAGTAGTATCTAATTCCACCGGATCAGTCAATAATTTTCCCTCGCCATTTATTTTTACGGCCATACAATGAATAATATTTCTTTTCTGAAATTGATAAATTAGCCACGCAAAATCAGGATAAGCCACAAAATCAACATTCAATGTTTTATCAGGCATAAAACGAAGATCTATTTTGTCTAATAGCTTCATCGAGTTATCATAAACACTTATTTCATTGCTATTTCTTATATATTTATATACTAAAAAATTATTACTGATTTTTCCTATAATTTCAAAATTAAGAGAGCGAATATCATTGGATTCCGGCTGGCTATAATTGATCTGTTGCGAATAAACTGACATGCTGAATATACCTAAAACCAGGAATAAAAAAATGTTCTTCATATTATACGATTAATTTTCTTTAATGATGATGGATGTTTTAAACAAAGTGTAAATTGAAATCCTTTATTTTTGAAATCAATACTAATTTACGATAAAATATTATGCCTGTAGTTTTAATCTCCGGTGGTACCGGCCTTGTTGGTAGAAATTTAACACGCCATTTATTGGACAGAGGTTACGAGGTAATTATTTTATCAAGGGATAAAAATAAAACGAATAAGAATCCAAGGGTTAGTTATAGTTACTGGGATATTGAAAAACAGATCATTGATGCAGAAGCAATAGAAAAAGCTGATCACATTATACACCTGGCGGGTGCCGGCGTAATGGATAAAAAATGGACAGACGAATACAAAAAAACTATCCTGGAAAGCCGGACTAAAAGCGCTGATTTACTTATAAAAACTTTAAGAGAAAATGAGCATCATATAAAAACTTTTGTTTCTTCATCGGCCATCGGTTGGTATGGAGAAGATTCAGAACCACTTATCAGAAAAGAAGGTTTTTTTGAAACAGATTTACCTGCCAAAGATTTTCTTGGAGAAACCTGCCTCCTTTGGGAAGCAAGTTCCGAACCAGTATCTGCATTAGGTATAAGATTGGTAAAACTTCGAACAGGAATTGTATTAAGTAAAGATGGTGGCGCGTTTAAAGAATTCAGAATGCCTTTACGTTTTGGTGTGGCAGCTATATTGGGAAATGGAAATCAAACAATAAGCTGGATACATATGGATGATCTGTGCAGAATGTATTGTGAAGCCATTGAAAATAATTATTTGCAGGGAAGTTACAATGCCGTAGCGCCCGTGCCTGTTACACAAAAATACTTGTCAATTACACTAGCCAATAAACTTAGAAATAAATTTTATACCCCTATTCATGTGCCCGTCTTTTTTTTAAAATTACTTTTCGGTAAAAGAAGTATCGAAATTTTAAAGAGCGCAACTGTGAGTGATAAAAAAATCAAATCGGAAGGATTTACATTTTTATATCCTACCATAGAAGCAGCAGTGGACGAGCTGATAGCGCATTGATTGGAAAGATGATTTTTTAAATTTTTTATTTACAAATCTTCTTTTGTAAATTTTTTCAAAGCAAAAAAGTAATAGCCGCAGATATAGATCAGGCTTGCAATTACCAATATCCAAACATCCGGTGCATCTTTATAAATCACCTTATTACCAAATGGAATTGGCAGCATAACATCTGTTACCTGCAGGGGTAAAAAATACCCGACTGGTGTTAATTCCAATTTAAAATTTATGATAACGGTGATGAGCCATTCGAAAATTAATCCATACAAAAAAAACACGGCAATGGCAGCGCCACTTTTCCTGAATAAAACAGCAAGAAACATGGCAAAAGTAATGTAGGCAATAGTTTGAATAAATATGTATCCCACATTTTCGAATCCCTGGAAAGAAAAATGCGAGCCGGTAGTAATGAATCCGAATAATAAGGCCACCAGGAAATTAAAGAAAGTGGCCACCACAGAAAATAAAATCGCGAATACAAATTTTACAGTTACAAATTGTTGGCGTGTCCAGCCATCAATAATATTTTGTCTATGCGTTTTAAAATTAAATTCATTGGTTAAAAGCATGATGAATAAAATGCCTGGAAAATAAAGGAGCCAACTACTCATGAAACCCACTGTTTGCCACACTTTGGGAAAGGCATAAGGGCTCCCCAAAATCATTTGGCTCGCGGGCATATTTTGAACAGTAAGTTCATTAATATAATATCCTGTATAATTAATTCCCAGAATGGAAAAAGAATAAAGTATGGAAAATACCCAGAATGCTTTGTAATTTTTTACTTTAAGCCATTCTATTTTTAATAAATGTTTCATGAGGAATTTTAATTATTGGTCAATTCAAAAAACCTGGCTTCAAGGCTTTTCTTTTTTAGTAAAAGATGATTGAGTATTACGCCATTATTAAAACAGTAATTATTAATGGAAGTAAGGTCAGCAGTGCCAACCGGGAAAAATAATTTGATTACTCCGCCATCAGTTGTTACCCTTGTTTGAGTACTCATATTTTTTAAAACCTCGATCAATTTATTATTATCTGCAGCGCCTACTTCCACCATATCTTCATTTGATAAAATTTCATTGACATTGCCACTGGTAACCAACTCCCCTCTTTTTAAAATGGCTACATGAGTACAAACCTTTTCAACTTCATCAAGAAGATGGCTTGCCATAATGATTGTTTTACCTTGCCTATGAAGTTCTTTCATCAACTCTCTTATTTCTGCAATACCTACCGGATCAAGGCCATTGGTAGGTTCATCAAAAACCAACACTTTCGGATTTCCCAATAAACATGACGCAATGGCCAGCCGTTGTTTCATACCAAGAGAATAAGTACTAAATTTTGAATCTTTTCGCCTGGTAAGATCTACCATTTGTAATACACGTTCAATATCTTCCTTCCCGTGCTGCTTTATCTCAGCGGCAATCTCAAGGTTTTTTACTCCTGACAAATAATGATAAAAATTGGGGGTTTCCAACAATGTCCCAATCCTTTTCCTATGCTTTGCTTCCGGAACTTCATCAAAAAGTTTATAGGTTCCGGTAGTAGGTTTTAAAATATCCATTATGGTTCCGAGCATGGTAGTTTTGCCACTCCCGTTTGGCCCCAGTATTCCAAAGACGGTTCCTTCAGGCACAGAAAAACTTACGTTTTTAAGTGCCTGGATCCGGCCATAATTTTTGGATAAATTTTCAATAGTAAGTATTGACATAAGCAACAATTAAATTATGTGTAATATACAAGAAGATTATTTTAAAATAACATGCGAATGTGTTGAATGGCATTTAAGGCATCTGTACATCATGCCAAATGCTGGAAAACCCACCAAGTATCGAAAAACCTTTTTTATTAAAATTTAACCGGTTCAATTTAAGATCATCAATATCGTTTTGAGATACTTTCCGGTTAAAAGGATTCATAGTTCCGCCGGGCACTCCTGCAGGTTTAGAAGGGTCATATTGAAATTCAGGATCTACCAAAGTGCCGCGTGGATACATAATACCCGGACGGCCATATCCGCGAATATCCAAATTTTGAGGATGATCCAAACCAAGCGTATGACCAAATTCGTGTGCAGCAGTAGTAGATCTATTCAGTAAATTTTCTAATTTAAAATATCCCGTATTGGAGCCCAATCCATCAACAAAAGAAATATTTCCATGGGCATATTCCTCCACTCTGAAATAATTATTCCTTGGATTGGTATTTTCAAAAATTATTTCAGGTAGTAGTAATTTTTCATAAACTCCTTCAATTTTGAAAAGCACCTTATAATGATTTCTTTTGATGATTGCTGTTCCATATGGTTCATTCCAATGGTCAGCAATATCCTTTGCAATTTGAAAACTTAAAATTTCATTGGCGGCATGGCCATAAAAATAAATCGTTGAATGAATGATCAACAAATTATTTTGGGATTGTAATTCAACTTCACCCATGATTAATTTCATTTGTGGTCTGACGGTCTCCGTCTTACTACTGGCCTGACGGTCTCCGTCTGACCAGATTTAGATCAGACCCCCATTGATCAGATTCACTAAGGTAATCATCGCACCAATTCATTTCATTGGTTCACAACAGGTCAGACGGAGACCGCCAGACCTTAATTAAAATTCAAAATCCTCAATTATCTGATAAGTTGTTTCTATAAAGGTTTCAGGCTCATAAGAGCAAAACTTTGCTGCCAGTTTCATATTACAAAGAGTACCATTCCTTAGCCCAGCATAATCCCTAAAAGAAGAGAATTTCCAATCTTCAATTCTCTTGACTAAGCCTGCTACATAAGAGTTCTGATGTATATAATGAAAGCAGTTAAAATAATAATCATTCAGGTTTTGATGGTATTTAATATTGTAATCTGACAAGCATTTGGATTTTGTTTTTTGACGAAATAATGAGCCTGATCTCTGATGCCTTGAGTTATATATTCTTGCATATCCACTTAATAATTTTCTAATTCCATTTGTAAGATCATCAATTTGTAAACTGCCCTGTTTCTTTATGTTTAGAACTCTTTCATCTGTATAAACCATCAAATGGAAATGATTTGGCATAAGGCACCAACTTATAATTTCAGAATGAGCAAAGATATTTTCTCTCACTAGCCTAAGAAATATTTCATACTCTCCATCACAGGAAAAAATCGATTGATGATTATTTCCCTGGTTGAAAATATGATAAACATTATCGGGTAAAAAGTTCATTTTGCCATTTTAAACAAGTGAAATTTATCTGTGTCTGACGGTCTTCGTCTGACTACTGGTCTGACGGTCTCCGTCTGACCAGATTTAGATCAGACCCCGTCTGACCAGATTCTAAAGGTCTCCTTCTGACCAGATTCTAAGGGTCTACATCCGAGCATCCTATTAGAAATTAATTGGTCAGACGGAGACCGTCAGACCAATTAATTTCTTACCGGCCGTCCCGATTTTAAAACACTTTGCAGCCTTTCCAATGTTTTCTTTTCTCCACAAAGGCTTAAAAAGGCTTCCCGTTCAAGGTTTAATAAATATTGTTCATTTACCAATGTTGGTTCGCTAAGATCGCCGCCACACATTACGTAGGCCAGTTTTTTTGCTATCAACACATCATGCTCACTGATATAGTTGCCACGAAACATTCCATTGATTCCGGCGTACAACATACCCAATCCTGAGCGGCCCAAAACTTTAATATCTGTTCTTTGAACCGGCTGTGTATAGCCACGATCAAAAATAGTAATCACACTTTGTTTGGCATCTGCAATTCTTCTTGACTGGTTCATGCTAACCCCGTCTATGCCCTTACGTAATATGCCAAGTTCGTAAGCTTCAAATGCAGAAGTGGAAACTTTTGCAGTGCCTATAGTAATAAACCTGTTTTGCAAAGGAATGGTTTCCGGTTCATTGGGTTGCATTTCGTCGGAGGCACGCAAGGCAAATTCTTTGGTGCCGCCACCACCCGGAATAAGGCCAACACCCAGCTCAACCAAACCGATGTAACTTTCCGCTGCCGCCTGTACTTTATCTGCGTGTAAACAAATTTCGCAACCCCCTCCTAAGGTAAGTCCATGTGGCGCCACTACTACAGGAATGGAAGAATAACGAATTCTCATAGTAGAGTTTTGAAACAGGCGAATTGCCATATCCAGTTCATCATAGTCCTGTTCTGCTGCATACATAAAAATCATACCTACATTAGCGCCAGCGCTGAACTGGGCGCCTTCATTGGCTATAACAAGGCCTTTATATTTTTCTTCCGCAATCGAAATAGATTTATTCAAAGCTTCCAAAACCTCGCTGCCAATACTTCCCATTTTAGTATTCCATTGCAGGCCTACTACATCATCGCCAAGGTCGTATAAATTACAGGCGCTGTTTTTCCAAACAGTTTTTTCTTTCAGATCACTTAAGATAATAAATGAATCGCCACCAGGTAATGAAAGATATTTTTTGGAACTAACGTCATAGTACAAACGCTTTCCGTTTTCTACTTTATAAAAAGAAGTATTGCCGGCGGCAATAAAATCATTTACCCAGGATGCAACCTGTAAGCCTGCATTTTTCATAGCGTCCACGGTTTCCTTTACGCCCAACACATCCCATGTTTCAAAAGCCCCGATCTCCCAGCCAAAGCCAGCTTTCATGGCATCATCTACACGATAAAGCTCATCGCTTATTTCAGGAATACGATTGGAGATGTAAGAAAAAAGACTGTAATGAAATTGCCTGTAAAACTCTCCTGCTTTATCGCTTCCCTTTGCTAACACTTTCAATCTTTGCTTAAGATCGTCAATAGGTTTGGCAGTTTCTATTGTGACAAATTTTGGTTTTTTCCGCGGAGCATATTCAAATGTTTTCAAATCAAGGGTGAGAATTTCTTTTTGTCCGTCAGCAGATTTTGTTTTTTTGAAAAATCCCTGCCCGGTTTTATCACCCAGCCATTTATTATCCACCATTTTCTGCAACCAGACAGGAATGGTAAATATTTCTTTTGCTTCATCCTCAGGGCAATTGTCTTTAACACCTATGGCTACTTTCACCAAAGTATCAATTCCTACTACATCGGCCGTACGGAAAGTTGCCGATTTTGGACGTCCAATTATGGGACCGGTCAACGCTTCTATTTCATCTATACCCAAATCGAGTTTATCCATCAAATGGAAAATAGACATGATGCTGAAAACGCCAATTCTATTGGCAATAAATGCAGGTGTGTCTTTGCACAAAACAGTTGTCTTACCCAAATACAAATCGCCGTAATGCATTAAGAAATCAACTACTTCAGGATCGGTAAACGGAGTAGGAATAATTTCCAATAATCTTAAATACCGGGGCGGATTAAAAAAGTGAGTCCCGCAAAAATGCTTTTTAAAATCTTCACTTCTTCCTTCTGCCATCAGGTGAATAGGAATACCCGAAGTATTGGAAGTAACGAGGGTACCGGGTTTGCGGAATTTTTCCACCTGGCCAAAAACCTGTTTTTTAATGTCCAACCTTTCCACCACTACCTCAATAATCCAGTCGCTGGAAGCAATATCTTTCATATTGTCTTCGAAATTTCCGGTAGTTATATTTTTGATAACATCTTTGGAAAATACAGGTGAGGGAGAAGATTTTAGCGCCGCCGCCAAAGCATCATTTACAATTTTATTACGTTTAATGGGTTCTGTTGCATCGGGTGCCGGAATATCTAATAACAAAACCCGGAGGCCAACTCCCGCAAAATGGCATGCAATACGGCTTCCCATAACGCCACTGCCCAGTACCGTTACTTTATTAATATTTCTTTTGTGTAGCATAAAATTTAGTTAGTTAAACAACTATTTAATGTGAAATTAAGAAAAAATTCGCGCCTCAGTTCAATTCAGGAAATATTTAATGGGTAATTAAAAGCTTACAACGAACCTAAAAAATTATTCATTGGTTTCAGCCGTTGAAACAGCACTCCAGTCAATATTTTCTTTGCCGCTCGTTATTATTTGCTGCATATTTTTTTGCAGTAATGAGGCAAGGGGCATAGATTGATTTGCTGAAGAGGCGTGTTGCAAAACAAGGTTCATATCTTTTAATCCCAGCTTCATAGTGAAAGCGGCCGGTTCAAATTTTTGTTGCAAAATAATAGTACTGTAATTATGATACAAGGGTGTATTAAATAATGTTTGTGATAACATATTCCACATTTGCTGTGCATCTACACCACTTTTTTCTGCTAAAGCAATGCTCTCTCCTATAGCTTCCAAAGCAGAAGCAATCAGGAAATTTCCACAAAGCTTAACCGTGTTGGCAGCCGAAATATTTTCTCCAAAATCAAATACATTCAATGCTCCGGCATCTCTCAGCAAAGGCTCTATTTGTTTAAGGATGTTTTCTTCACCGCTTATTACAAAATTTAATTTTTTTGCTGTTGCGGCATCCGGCCTTCCGAAAACCGGAGAAGCGATGTAATGATGGCCATGTTGGTTATGAAGCAAAGCCAGGTCTTCCGCTGTTTTTGGTAGAATAGTACTCATGGAAATATGAATACTGTCTTTATCAAGATTTTTCAATAAACCTTGCTCTCCTTCACAAATATTTTTTAACGCTGCATCGTCGGAAACGATAGTAAAAACAATATGGCATTGTTTGGCAAGCGCAGCAATGCTATCACAGACAATAGCGCCTTTGGCCGCAAGAGTCTCGATTTTTGAAGCAGTCCGGTTATAAACATATAAAGCATGGCCACTCTCCATTAAATTCAAAGCGATGGGCGTTCCTAAATTACCCAGTCCAATAAAACCGATATTATGTTCCATAAAAATATTTTATCCAAATATGCAACTTTCAGATCAATTTTTGAAAGATCATAATAATCAAAAAGGGCTTCGTGGCTGTCCGTTATTATAAAATTTTTCTGCATTTGTTGTTCTTCCACTTCCATAATTAAAACATTTGCCTGAACAAAAAGAATTGCCGTTGGTGGTGTTTTAGCGCGGGCTTGTAGCCTGGCATCACCAATAACAGTACTAACCCATCTCCCTATGGTGTTGTTGGTGTTTGCTTAGCTGCAAAACCATCGGCACAGCCTGCCCCGCTCCTTTGCGGGGAACACACAACAACGGCGGTGTGTGGCTTTATGCTGGTGGAAAGCTTTTTCAGGAGTACCCAACAAGGACAAAAACTTCTATGAAACAGGAATAAAGATTTTGATTTTTTAATGCATTTAAATGATTAATTAACGGATGTTGGCGGGGGACGCCAACATCAGCGGGAGGTGAAATCCCCCTTGCTTACTCGACTATGCGTTCGTGCTTTTCTCTTTCAAAGTTGGTGCCCATTTATTTCGATAAAGTCTATTCAAATACCTGCCTATACACATGTTCCGTCGGTCTGACTCCCTGTTCGATGTTCACCAGTTATACCTACTGTCTTATGCCTGGCATTTTCTGTTTATCAGTCTGTTTTTTACTACTGATATAATGGATCTTTACAATTATTACTTTCAGCAAATATGGGAGGGACTCGCTCTTTGCCCCAAATTTTATTTCCTGCAATTTTCGGATTTTGTATAAAATAATTATTTCTATCTAAAAAATATCTATCCACGGCGATTTTACATTTTTCCACCGACTGGTAATCACTATTATGTATTATCGCTTTGGCCATACCGCTAAAGACGGATTCAATGACATTTAAAAATTGAGCACTTGCTGGAAGTGGACAAAGAAATACTTTGGAACTTTTAATAACATTTTGATCAACTTGCATATTTATTTCTTCAACCTTTTCATTTAGCTTTTTAGATATGTGCCATGAAGCAGCATCCCATGATAAATAAATTGATTTTTCCGATTGATATTTTTCAAGTAGAATATTAAGTAATTTTAGCATTTCATTAGTGTTTTTTTTAAAAGAGTAAAAATGAATAACTTGATTAGTTGATAACTCC
>DATCMY010000071.1:0-5447 GCA_036565505.1 Hanamia sp. | reverse complement strand
ATTGGTTTGAAACCTTTTGCCAAACTCTATTATATTCATTCCTTTAAACATAGCTAATTATTTTAGCTATAAAATTACTAATTTATTTAGCCTAATCCAAATCCTATTTACTCGTTACGATGTATGCGCTTAATTCTATTTTTATTTATGAAAGAAAATATTGTAAGAGCTGTAGCCGGCACCATAGTATTAATAAGTACTCTGTTGGCTTTTTATGTAAATATTCAATGGATTTGGTTAGGAGTATTTGTTGGGGTTAATTTACTGCAATCCTCCTTTACTAAGTTTTGCCCATTGGAAAAAATATTAGATAAATTAGGTGTCGAATCTGCAGCAAGTAAAAAATAAAATTCGATTGACATAACGATTGGATTTGCAAGACTATCCATCCTTTATTTATTAACAGAAGGCCTTTCCACAAGGGCCTTCTGTTAATTTCATCTGGTCCCAAAAGGTAATTTAATTGGGTATTACTTACCCGGAAGAAAAAATAGTAGAATAAATTATCCTATGTAACATAAGTAGCTGTAAGTTTATCGTAATTGTTTGAATTTTGTTAAATCAAAACTGGTTAGTTCAAATAAAATCTCTAATTTAATCTTTCAAAAAAGTAATCAAATGAAAAAAAACGTGGGAGCTATTGACAAGGTTGTAAGAATACTTGCAGCAGTCGTAATCGTAATATTATATTTTACAAATGTAATTTCCGGGACAGCAGCCATCATATTGTTGGTTATTGCCGCGATCTTTATCATTACCAGTTTTATGAGTTTTTGTCCATTATATTTTCCATTCGGTATTTCAACAAGAAAAAAAATAAATCAAAATAAGTAATTACACTACTTATTTAAAGGCACTTATTGAAACAACCATGCTGCATGAAAAGCATTAACTCATTCATAGAAAAACAGGGTAGTGTAAGAATATGCCGAAGAAGATTTTAGCGGGACCAGGGAAGTAAAATATAATGGCATCCGTTATTTTTAATAACAAAAGAAGAAGTTGTTTTGAAATTAAACCAATGTTCCTTATTAATTGACAAATCAATAATTCATTTACATTAATATCAAAATTAGAGGCCTTCATTAGCCTCTTTTTTTTATCTTGACGAGTATCAATTTATCTGCTGTTTAGTATCATTGTTCCGCCAATTAAAAAAACTAACTTTATCTTTTAAAATTGAAAGTCATGTTTGGAAAAATGGATAACACGCAAATTGAAAAAGTAATTTCTGATAATTTTATTGGAAGATTGGGATGTAAT
Organism: Hanamia sp.; assembly: GCA_036565505.1. Taxonomy (GTDB): domain Bacteria; phylum Bacteroidota; class Bacteroidia; order Chitinophagales; family Chitinophagaceae; genus Ginsengibacter. Next base: position 4,184 of record DATCMY010000071.1, on the reverse strand, counting down.
GCTGATGGTAAAACCTATATAGTTCCGATAAGCTATGCTTATAACGGAGAATATATTTATTTTCATACTTATGAAGGTATGAAAGTTGATATAATGAGAAAGAATCCAAATGTTTGTTTCCAGGTAGACAAGATGGATAATATGGCGGGTTGGGAATCAGTAATTGCCTGGGGAACATCTGAAGAACTTACCGACCCCATAGAAAGAAAAGTGGGATTGCAGAATTTAATAGACCGTGTACTTCCAAAAATTTCCAGTAAAACTGTTCAATTAACTACTCAATGGCCATTTCCTCCTGATGATATTTCAATGATTAATGGAATTATTTTTAGAATTATCCTCCATGAAAAATCCGGTCGTTTTGAAAAAATGGACCCACAGGTTTTTTAGCCAATAACTATTTTTATTGCCGGTAAATCAATAATTCAAGGCCTATTTTTTATGTAATGCTCTACAGAAAAATATGGCAATTTCCATAGCGAAAATACCTCTCGCTAAAAATTTTGTTACAATGATCACTTGTTTTCTGCTCTGACCATAATCGTATTTTTAATGGTTTATCATCCATTGCATGATAAAAAATATTTATTCAATCGGTACAAAACGTTACCTAAAGAGTATATTCAATTCTCTTTATGATTAAAATCATCTCCTGAACTGCGATTCCTCATTTTTATTGGAATTTGAATAATTCAAATTTGTAGCATCTTCCATTTTCTCTTAAAAGAATAGTTTTTTTTAAATATCCCTTGATTCAATTAAGTGATAGTGAAAAATATATATGATGAAATTTGCAAAAAATAATCAATTTGAGCACGAGCATAAAGCATGGCAGAGGAGCCTCGAGTTTTTTAAACAGGAGAATGCTTTATTAAAATACCGGCTTAGTGAAATGGTAGACAATAATGAAGAAGATGTGTTTTTGCAATTAGCAGAATATTTCCAAAACCAATTAATATTAAAAGATGAAATACTGAACAAACTCATAAAAGAGCTTCACCAGTTTTCAGAGAAATTCCAGGAATTACATAATAATGAAAAACTCTCGGAAAACATGGTTGATCAACATGATAAATTCCGCAAAGATATTTTGCAATTCGAAAAAAAATTCCTGGCCCATTCTAATGACTTTAATGAGAGAATGCTGCAAAGTATCTAAACTTTAATTCAGCATAGAAAGCAATTTATTTTCATTAAGTACTTTTACATACCCTGCTTCCGCCTCAATTAATTTTTCATTTTTAAAATCGCTTAGTGTTCTTATTAAAGATTCGGTAGTGGTACCTGCGATGTGGGCCAGGTCATCTCTTGAAATGTGAATAATAAAATCTGACCGATCTTCTTTCTTATATTTTTTCAATAAAGTGATTATGGCATCCGCTACTCTTTTTCTTAATGAATTATAGGCGATATTAATAAGTTGTTCTTCTTTTTCAGTTACATTTTGAGCAAGCAGCTTTATAAATTTATGCGCCACTTCTTTATTATTATTAATCAGGATTTCAAAATCTTCCCGGCCAATGATACTGATGTCACATTCCTCTAAAGTTTCGGTTGTTTCTTTGTAAGTAGAATTTTCTAAAAGTGCATTATATCCAAAAAAATCACCGGCATTAAACAAGCCTATAGTCAATTCTTTTCCAATCTCATTAATTTTATAAGACCTTATTTTACCTGAGTTCAAATAGTATAAACTATGTGGATGGTTACCTTCTGAATAAATTCGTTGTTTCTTTTTATAATGATTCATTACAGTAGAATCAGTTAATTTTTCCAGTGCATTATTATTTTTTATTTCATTAAAAAAATCATTAAGAGTTTGGGCTGTATTGATGCGTTCCTGTTGAAATTTAATTTTCTGCAACCTGCTTTCTACCGCATTGAGTAATTCAATATCGGTAAATGGTTTGGTGATATAATCATCTGCGCCCATTTCCATCCCTTTCCTAAAATCGCCACGTTCTGTTTTTGCAGTAAGGAAAATAAATGGCACACTTTTTAAACTATCATTTTTATTAATAAGGTGCAAAAGGCCATAGCCGTCCAGAACAGGCATCATTATGTCGCAAATAATAAGATCAGGATTTTCTTTTAAGGCCACTTCATAACCTTCCTTTCCATTAACGGCGGTTGTTATTTGGTAATTGGCCAACTCAAGAATTTCACGGGTATTATCCCTTATTTCATTATTATCTTCTACTAATAATATTTTTGTCATTGTGCAAAGATTAAATTTATTTCGGTTCCTTTTTCAAGTTCGCTTTTTATTTCTATTTTTCCGTTCATCATTTCCGCATATTTGGCTACTATATGCAATCCCAGACCGGTTCCCGGAATATTCTCCGCATTGGCAGCCCGGAAAAATATTTCGCATAAATGCTCCTGATCTTTTTCTGAAATACCTATTCCCTGATCCTTTATGGTGAATGTAAGCTCTTTGGCGGTCACATTACTTGATATCAATATTGGTTTATTTTCAGGTGAAAATTTTGCTGCGTTAGAAAGAAGGTTAATTAAAATATTTTTAAATAAAACTTCATCAAGAGTTACCTCATTTTTCCCTTTATGCGAATAATGTACACTTTGTCCCGGCTTAAAAATTTCAGTTATTTCGTTAGTTTGTTGCAAAATTAGGTCCTTAATATCAAAAACAGTTTCATGTGCCGAAATTTTTCCGTCCTCAATTTTGCCCAAAGAAAGAAATTCATTCAAAATATTATTAAGATTGAGCACTGAAGATTTTATGCGTTGCACATGTTTGTCTCTTTTTGATTGTTCTTCAGTTAATTTGTATTTTGCCAGTAATGAGGCTGATGAAAGTATAGTACTTAATGGAGTCCTGAATTCATGCGATGCCATAGAAACAAAAGCGCTTTTTAATTCACCCAGATCTTTCTCTTTACTCAATGCTTTTGAAAGTTCTTCTTTCGATGCTTCCAATTTTTGCAGAGTTTCCTGCAATTTAGCAGTTCGTACTTCTACCTTTCTCTCTAATTCTTCATTCAGTAATTCCATTTCTTTGTTCATAGAGGCAAGTTCAAGCCTTTGTGCTTTCAATTTATTCTGCACTTCAATTCTTGCACTTATGTCGCTTATAAAAGCGATTGAGAATACGCCCTGATCATTGGTATAACTGCTTAGGCTTATTTCCACTGGTATCTCTGTGCCGTCTTTTTTTACGCCATAAAGATCCCTTCCAATTCCCATTGGCCTTGAAGATGGATGATTTTTGAATTGTTCACGGTCTGAAACATGCTTATGATGGTATCGTTGTGGGATCAGAATTTCCAATTTGTTACCGATAAGTTCATCTTCTTCAGAATATCCAAATAGATTCAGTAGAAAATTATTGGCCATAATTACAGTGCCAAAACTATTTATTACTAGTATGCCAAGTGATGCATTTTGAATTACGGCTTGAAATTTTTCCTGTTCCCTTAGAAGGATTTTATCCATACCTGTCAATTTTGAAATTCATGCACCAAAGTTCGTTCAAAAAAAAGAGAAAATGGAGAATGTTCATTTTTAGTCAACATTTTATTCATTACAACCCTGAATAATAATCATAACCCCTTTCATACCAATAATCCCGTGGTCGTTCATTGCTAAAATATAAAGTGCCTATCCTTTTTATATTTTTAATCCCATATTTAACCGGGATAATTAAACGAAGCGGGTAGCCCTGGTTTAAAGGAAGGGGTTTACCGTTCATTTCATAACACAATAATGTTTGAGGATGCATCATACTCGGCATATCAATTCCCACATAATATTCTTTATCGGGAGTTTCCAATCCGGCATATTGCATTTGCGTTTGTGCATTAAGGTTATATTTTTTGGCAAAATCACTAAACTTCACACCAGCCCAGTCAGTGATCTGGCTCCATCCTTCTATACATTTAAAATTAAAAACCAATTCCGTTTTGGGAAGTGCTTTTATTTCGGCAAGGTTTATCAATATAGTATCTCCGGGGCTTCGTACTAATTTTAATTTCCAGGCAGCAGTATCAAAACTGCTTTTCAAACCTATGTCCCCGTTTACCCTTACTCGTTTAACGGCGGCAGAAAGAGGGTAGGTTTTTGCAAGGTGTTTATCTTTCAAAAAATTAGAAAAGAAGTTTTCATTAGCGTTTAAAACTTTTCTGAGTGGCTTTGGTGCACCCGCAACATCCGGTTGATTATGT
>DATCMY010000070.1:0-12992 GCA_036565505.1 Hanamia sp. | reverse complement strand
TTAATTGGGTGAAAACACCCCTTAAGTTGGGTGAAAACACTCCCTTTATTACCGTTAAAAAACACCCTTAAATACCGTTAAAACACCCTCGTGAATAGTTTTAATTGTTCTATTATTGTTGAATAATAAAATCGGTATTTTAGAAAAATATCAACAAGGAAATATTCCTTGGGTCGGTTACTTAGAATTCTGGCAATTGAAAAAATATTATTTACAATAAACTAAACGCTCATGAAAAAAATTATTATAACAACTTTTTTATTAATAGGATTAATAATACAAAGTAAAGCACAAACAACAGATGTTAACTCCCTTAAAAACTTGCCCCCGGTATAACAGCACTATTACTGTTGTTGGTGATTCCAGGCTACAAACCCGCGCTAAAACACCAACGACACTTCTTTTTGTAAAGGCAAATATTATAATCAAGGAAGTGGAAGACCTGCGAAGGCAGAAACATAAAATATTACTGCAACGATTCTTCTATTTCTAATGTCATAAACTACTGTAAGAATAAAACAATAAACACTTTAAAATGAAAATCCTCAGAATAACAACCTTATCATCTCTCATAATGTTTTCAATAATATTTGTTGCTTGTAAGAAAGACATTACCCCAAATGTTTCTTGCTCTGAAAAATCAAATTCAATCGAAATAGTAAGAAACCTTTTACCAGGTAGTTATTCTTGGGCATACACAATAGTTACCTATCAAGGCGGCGGTTCTATTGAGACGCCATCAAGTACAGGATTGAATTACAAATACGTTTTTGACAAAAATGGAACGGTATATTATTATGAAAATGACATGTTGAAATCAACTGATGTTTACAACATTGATTACGAATTTAAGGTAACGACATATCCTTCTGACTCTGCGACAATTGTTATTATAAGTAACAAGCAAAATGGTCAACGAAAGGATTTCTTTAGACCTTATTTATGTAATGATAGCGCTCTGTTTTATAACCCCTACAATAGTATAGATAATAAAAGGTATTTTAAACGTAATTAATCAATTTCTCAAATCAAATCAAATAATTTATTATCAAAAAACATTTATTACTCTTTTGGATTTTGATGCAAGGGATGCAAATAATATCCAAAGGTCAAACTCAATGTGGTTCAACTTTTAATCCACAAGTAATTCAAACCTCTGACCCAAGTAGATATAATAGATACATTCAACTCGAACAACAAATTGCGAACTATATAAGTTCTTTAAATACCGGAAATAGTACAGAACGACTAATCACTCCTACCAGTACAATTACAATTCCAGTCGTAGTACATGTGCTACATAATGGCGAACCAGTTGGTGTAGGAAATAATATTTCTGATGCACAAGTGCAATCTCAGATAGCAGTTTTAAATGAAGATTTTAGAAGGCTAAATGTTGATAGAGTAAATACTCCGGCGGCATTTGCAGGTATAGCATCAGACCCAAATGTTGAATTTCGATTGGCTTGTATTGATCCCAATGGGATTGCAACAAATGGTATACATAGAGTGCAGACAAATGTAAATGCATTTACTTATCAAACAAATGCTAATGGCAGTGTTAATGAACAAGCGACGGGAATCAAGTTTGCAGCTCAAGGTGGTACTGATGCTTGGCCCACTGATAGATATTTAAATATATGGGTTTGCAATATTGCACCATTTATAGGTGGTGGGCAATTACTTGGATATTCTCAATTTCCATTTGATTATGCTGTAAGCCCAAATACCGATGGTGTTGTAATTTTAAATACAGCTTTTGGTCGTGTTGGTAATTTAAGATTTCAATATGACAGAGGAAGAACAACAACACATGAAGTTGGTCATTGGTTAGATTTATTTCATATATGGGGCGATGATGGTACAGCATGTACAGGCTCTGACCAGTGTGGCGATACACCTAACCAAGCAGGCGCTAATCAATCAAATTGTCCAGGATTTCCACATGTTAGTTGTACAAATGGCCCTAATGGTGATATGTTTATGAATTATATGGATTATACTGTAGATGGCTGCAAAAATATTTATACACAAGGGCAAGTAAATAGGATGCGTGCAATATTTGCACAAGGTGTGCCAAGAGCTGCGTTTATTGATAATTATTTCAGAATTAATCAAGCTGTTGGTAATAATATTTTCATCAATAATACAACAAGTTTAACTGTTATTAATCCAATGTGTTTGCCAGTAACTTGGGGTATTAATGGATCAGCTACTATTATTTCAGGACAAGGAACAAATACAATAACTGTCCAAGGTCAATCAAATGGGCCCGCTACTATTACTGCTACATCTATAGGTTATACGGATTCCAAAACTATTTATGTTGGGCTGCCAGCTCAACCAGGCCCAATCACCTTTATTCTTATAGATCCTGCGCTTGGTAAAATTCAGGCACAGGTAGATCCGGTGCCTAATGCAACTTCCTATAACTGGTATAAGAATGGCGTATTACAAACCATCGGTCATGGATCTTTTATTCAATTCCCCATAGCCCGAAATGTATGCGATGTTTATTATGATATTTCAGTTGAGGCCATCAATAGCTGTGGCACATCTTTACGAACACATGGTGAAGCCTATGTGCCACCTTGTAATAATGCATTTGCAATATCGCCAAATCCTGCATCGGCTTCCATAAATGTTGCCCCTGCTGCCGGCAATGCTCAATTATCTGCAAATACAACTATTGATGAAATCCGGATTTATGATTTACAGGGAAATCTTAAAAGATATCAGAGATTTAATAAATCCACATCAGCCACAATGAATATTCAGGGGCTTATCAACGGCTCTTACTTTGTCGAAATTATCAGTGGAACAATTAAGGAAAAGCATCAATTGGTTATTCAAAATTGATTAAAAAAAATTATTAAAATTAAAAGGGCTTTACTTGGTAGGGTCCTTTTTTAAATTTTTATCCTTGTTGGGTACTCCCGAAAAAGCTTTCCACCAGCATAAAGCCATACACCGCCGTTGATTTCGGTGTTCTCCGCAAAGGAGAGGGCAGGCTGTGCCGATGATTTTGCAGCTAAACAAATACCAACAATACTGTAGGGAGATGCGTTAGTAAATCGTCTTCTGGCCTTTGACCAATGGCATCAAATACATTCCGCAATCCTTGTTTTAATTTCATAGATTAGCATGATGAATCAAAAATTCCGGTTCATTGTTCGCAGTTTTTTGCAATCACTATTTCATAATCCTATTGGTCGAAGACCAGCCGGGGGCCATGCAGATTAGGGAATGTTTGAATTTCAAAATGGAACATCAACAGGAATTAAAAAACGTGTAAGTGGCATTATGAGACAGATTCCCAAAGCTCTGATTTATTCAAGACTGGTAATTGGATTACTGATATTAATTTGCAGCGTTTTTCACATTAAGAATTACAGCATAATAGCAGTTACTCTTTTTACTGTTGGGCTATTGACGGACATTTTTGATGGTATCCTTGCAAGACGCTTAAATATTTCAACAGAAAATCTTCGCAGGCTGGATTCAACAATTGATCAATTATTTTTTGTGCTTGTTGCCACAGCGACGTTTATAAATTCCTCCCAATTCTTTTATGACAATAAGTTTGAACTTCTTATTTTAGTCAGCATAGAAACTTTGGCTTATTTGATTTGCTTTATGAAATTTAAAAAGGAAATTGCAACGCATTCCATCTCATCAAAAGTTTGGACTTTAATTCTATTTGCAACGATTATACAACTTATGGTGACCAAAGACTCTTCAGCTTTATTCCAGGTCTGCTTTTATACAGGAATAGCAACAAGACTTGAAATCATTGCTATAATTTTAGTTCTTCGTAACTGGACAAATGATGTTCCCAGCCTGTACCAGGCAGTTTTATTACGTCAAGGAAAAACAATTAAACGACATAAATTATTTAATGGTTAACAAATGCCACAAACAACAATCGCTTTGGCGAAATACGGGGCTAAGCCACAAATAACTCAGTTAATTTTTTTTAATGGATACAAAAGGCTATAGTTTTGATTCTATTTTAGAATGAGTAATTTAGAAGAATCTTTACATCATAACTTTCGCGTTTTCTTTGATCAGCATTATCAAAGGCTGTGTAGCTATGCTTTTTCTTTTTTAAAAGATGAGGAAAGTTGTGAAGACTTAGTGCAGGATCTTTTTATTAAAATTTGGATGAATCGTCAGGATTTAATCGGTACCGATCAGCTTAAGTTTTATGTATTTTCTGCTGTACATAATAATTGCCTGACCAGGCTTCAAAAAAATAAAAAATACCGGGTAGTAGAAATGAACGATGAAGAGGAAGGTGAGGAAATTATTATTAACCTCGACCCTGGGGAAGCAACCGCAGAACCTGTAGCACTTATAGCAAAAGCGCTGGATCTATTACCCCCAAAATGCAGGGAAGTTTTTTTGCTAAGCAGAATTAGCAATCTATCCTATCTCCAAATAGCTGACACCCTGGGGATTTCTATAAAAACCGTGGAGAACCAAATGGGCAAGGCATTGAAGATTTTGAGGATTTTTGCCAGGGAAAACAGGATCTATTTTATAATTGCCTTTTACATTATTGGAAGTAAATATTTAAATCAACACATAGGGGTTTTCATTGAAAAATGGTTTTATTAATGAATACACATGAGCAGTAAGGAAAACATAATGGAAATTATCATTCGTCACCTAAATGACGAAGCTTCAGCAGTGGAGCAAGAAGAGTTGCAGCAATGGCTAAAAGAAGATCCTGCCCATCAAAGTGAATTTGAAAACCTCCGGCTGCTATGGAATGATAGTGCTATCGCCACTTTGCATCCTTTCAACACTGAAAATGCATGGCAAAAAGTAAGCCCCCAAATTTTGGTTGCAAATAAAAGTAAAGTTGTCCCGATGTTTTCCTGGAAGAAAGCAATTGCAATCGCTGCTTCCGTTCTTATTATTGTGAGTGTCATCTATTTTTATAATAATACTTCCAAAACAGAATGGAAGGATACCATAGCCCTGGATTCTAATAAATATATCCAGCTTTCCGATGGAACTGCTATTACACTTCGCAAAGGAAGCAAACTAAGTATTCCGGATAATTATGGAAAAGATTCACGCGAGGTTCGGCTAAAAGGGGAAGCTTATTTCCAGGTGCAGCATGACGAAAAAAATCCCTTTTATCTAACTACCGGTAAAAGCCTGATACGGGATATTGGAACCGCTTTTTTAGTGGAGAGTAATGATTCAATAGAACAGGTAATGGTTACCGAAGGGAAGGTGAGTTTTTCAGGTAAGACTGATAATGTAAAAGAACTTATTGTGAAAGCCGGGGAAGCGGCAATCTTAAAAGAGCAAAAACCAGAACTGAAGATAATGGAAAGCAAAAATACACTGGCCTGGAAAACGAATGTCCTTGTTTTTGATAACACCGACCTGCACCTGGTTGCAGAGGATTTGAAAGATTATTATGATGTAGATGTTCAACTTTCTGAAGATTTACAGGCAAGCAAGATTTTGGTTACTGCACAATTCAGGAACGAATCACTGGAAAATGTTATTGAAGAATTGCATTTATTTACCGGGCTAAATTTTAGCAGGCAGGACCATACGGTATTTGTTTCAAAATAAATGATATAGAATTACGTTTACCCAATAAATCCAATATCTGTTAGCAGATATTTATCCGTCTCAAAATGAAAAACTTTCTTTTACTTATTATCATCCTTATAGGATTTCATGTTGCTGCTATTGCTCAAAAAAAAATACTTTCCAGAACCTATCATGCTAAAAAGACTACAGCAACTGTTGCTGAATTTTTGGAAGAACTAAAATTATATAGCGGTGTAGTTTTTGAATACTCATCAAATAACCTGGAAGCTAATAAATTAATTCAATTAAATGGAAATGAAAATACCTTAGGTGAATTACTGGATAAAGTGCTCGATGGCCAGCATCTTAAATTACTTGAACAGAATAATAAAATCATTTTGGTGCCTTCAGCAGAGCCATTTACCCTGCAAGAGTTTTTACCTTCCCGTTATACGTTATTTGGATACATAAAAGAAGAGAGTAGCAAAGAACCTCTTATAGATGCTACTGTTTATGAATCGGATTCACAAAAAGGAATTATATCAAATTCATATGGTTATTTTAATCTTTCTCTCACAGAAGGCGTACATCGGATCATCGTATCTTATGCAGGAATGGAGCCTGTTGTTTTGGAGGTGGACATGCACAGTAATTTGCGAAAAGACATTTCCTTATCCATAAAGAAGGATAGCTATTCGCCGGTAGTAGTACAATCAGAATCTGAAGCAAAAGACGCTTCAATGAAAGTAGCTACAAAGAAATTAGCCCCTTACAATTATTTAATGGGAGAAGCCGATCCTGTTCGTGCTGCGTATATTTTGCCCGGGGTGAAGAATGTTCCTGAAGCATTTAACGGATTTTTGGTGCGCGGTGGCGGAACGGATGAAAATCTTTTTCTTTTGGATGGCAATCCTGTTTATAATCCTTCTCATATGTTGGGTGCTTTATCCATCATTAACCAGTCGGTGGTAAAATCCATACGATTGTATAAAAGTGATTTCCCTGCCCGCTTTAGCGGTGCACTATCTTCTGTAATTGATGTATACACGAAAGAAGGTAACATGCAAAGCTGGCATGGGGAAGCGAATGGAGGTTTGCTTGCCGGATCCTTCACATTGGAAGGGCCTATCGTTAAAAACAAAACATCTATGATGGTTTCTGCACGTCATAGTTTATCTATACCGTTTTATGATGCTTTTAAAAACGGTATTAAAACAGATTTTTATGATGCACATATCCGGATCACGGATATTTTAAATTCAAAAAATAAACTAACGGTCAATGCTTACAAAGGAGAAGACAATTTAAGACAATCAGGAAATGATATTAATAATTTACACCGTTGGGGAAATCTTATTGGTTCTATGGGCTGGAATTATATTCTTGGTTCCAGGTCATTTATCAATACCTCAGTCAACTTCAGCCAGTATCAAAACCTTGGTGGGTATAAATATACCTTATACCAAAATGATGATGACCAGGTAGTAGTTCAAACAAAATCAGTAGGTACTTATTCATTTATACGACAGTACAACGCAAAGTTGCAAGCGGAAATATATGCCTCTAAAAAAATAAAAATAAATACAGGAGCCAAAATAGCCCAAACAGTTATCAAGCCATTCGATACCAAAATATCTGACTCACTTGAAGAGAATGCTAAATCATTTACCTCTTTTGACCCATTAATTTTTGAAGTGATGTCTGCTTATTCTGAAGCAGAAATAAAAATAGGAAGACATCTGTTTGTAAAACCCGGGCTGCATGTTTCGGCTTATCAGTTTAAAGATTATCACACACTTGCCTTGCAGCCGCGATTTTTTGCAGCTTATCACCTTTTTCCATCCCATATATTGTATGTTTCGTATAGTAAAATGAACCAGTTTTTGCACCTGGTTACCAATCCCTACCTTGGAGCAAACAGCGACTTATGGGTTCCAAGTACAGTGGATTTAAAACCGGAAGGGAGCGAGAGTTATAATTTGGGATATTCCTTCAAAAATTATAAAGGATGGGCTTTTACATTGGAAGGCTATTATAAAAATATGACTAACGTTACAAACTATGCGGAAGGCAAAAGCTATTTTATTAATAGTAAAAACTGGCAACAAAATATAGAAACCGGAAAAGGAAGAAGCTATGGCACAGAATGTAAGTTGGAAAGAAAAGGAAATAAATTATCCTGGCAAATAGCTTACACTTTATCCTGGAGTTACCGCCAGTTTAAAAGTATCAACGATGGAAAAGAATTTCCGTATAAATATGATCGCAGGCATGATATAAATATCGGTATTAATTATGCAATAAATAAGCATTTAGAGGCTAGTGCTTTATGGACATTTGCTACCGGTGAGGTATATACGCTTCCCAGCCAGATTTATCCGGACTTTGATAATGCCCAGCAGATTTCTACACCTGATGATCCATTAAGCTCCTACCGTTTTATATATCATTATTCCGGTGTTAACCAATCCCGCACATCACCATTTCAACGGGCTGACTTTGCCATTAATTATCATAGTAAAAAAGATAAAAAAGTGCAGTCATTACTAACAGCAGGAGTTTATAACATTAATGGGGCACCCGATCAATACAATTATATATTAAGAGGTTCAATGAGCAGTAAGAGTGTAGTACTTAAAACCGGCAATAGCCTATTCAATATGACACCCTATATTTCTTATACTTTAAAATTTTAGAAATTATGAAAACATGGAAGCGCAATATTATTACATGTTTTATTTTATATAGTCTTCTTATTTCCTGCAGGAAAGATTGGGGAAGTATTAAGAATGAAAAAAACAAAATAGTTGTTTTAGCCGAAATTACGGCAGGAGATTCAGCAATCATACCTATAAGCAAAAGTATTCCTGTTGGAAATAACGATTCGATTTTTTTTGAAAAAATAACAACTGCCTCAGTATTGATTACAGATACAATTGGCAATACAAGCAGCTTACGCTGGAATAATGCAGCAGATTTTTCAAGCAATCCTGCCACTATCTATACAAATCCCGTTCTTTTTAAACCCAACCAGTCTTATTCTTTACAAGTAAGTCAGGCAGGTCTTGAAACAGTAAATGCTTTCACTCATATACCACCCTCTTTTTCAGTACAGAACGTGGATGTAGGTGATGGCAGCCGGAATGGAAAAGATGTAATGCAATTTAATTTTACAATTGAGGATCATGGCAATGAAAAAAATTACTACATGTTTGAAGCGGTAAAACAACTGGTTTATTTACGTAATTATTTTTTCTGGCAAGGGGTACAATACGATTATAATACACCTGAAGGTCAAAGTGTGTATCAGCAAGCCAGCAGCCAGCAAAATATTGATATTCTTAAGGATACAGTTCTCACGAATAAATACCTTCGGCTTAATTTGTACACAGGTGATACAAATACGGATAATGGAAATTTTGGAAGTCTGGACAGTTCTTTCCACAGGATATTTTTAACCGATTCCTTATTCAATGGTACCAATTATACAACATCATTCGCAATAGATAAATCTTATTTCGAAGCGAAAGTGCCGGAAGAAAAGGGAAGAATACTGGTACGTATAAAATCTGTAAGCAAAGAATTATTTGATTATTTATCCCAATATGAAAAATACCGTACCGAATTTGGAATTCTACCATCAGCTAATCTTTCGTCTCCTGAAGGTAATATCAGTGGTGGGTTTGGTGTTTTTGGAGGGAGTTATAAAAATGAATGGGTGTATTATTTTGATGAGTTATAAAAAAACATTTAAAACAAATTCTTTTTAAAAATCCGTATTTTTTTAAAAAGAATGGGGTCCTTAATTTTCTTCTTTATAATTAAATTATAAATTAAAGACCAAGCAAATAATCCTAAATAGTAGCCGCTTGTTTTACTTACAATTTTTTCACCGTATCCCCTGTTATTTATTTCGATAACCAACAAGCGACTCAAAATAATAACCAGGAACCTTGAGGTTGTGTTCTAAAAACAGAAAACAATCTCAAGGTTATTTTTTTTATAGCATAAGAAATTACGCACTGTTAATTACGAACGTTTATGTTTCAAAATTTGTCCTATAAATAAAAATGATTTATTCCATATTATATTTTTAATTTTTTTTTAGAAAGATAGGGGTTTAATGATTTTACCAGTTTTATTATTAAATATTCGATCTCAAAAATTAAAACCAATTTTATGAAAACAAAACTAATCAGCTCTTATTTATTTTACCTGAAACTTTTACTGTATCCTGCCCGAAACTACTGCCTTGTAGTAGTAGACCTGAAAAATACAAATCCTAATATTGTGTTTAAAACAGAAAAACAATATTAAAGTACTTCATTTTTTACAGGCTAATAAAATACAAAATTTTCCCCCAAACTTTTAATTACAGAAAGCCTGTTTATAATTTTTTTTACAGCTTCAAAAATTTGTCCTTATACAAACCTGGCTTCAAAAAAAACATTTTAAAGGAATAGGGGTTTGATCACTTTTACTGTCTTATTATTAAATGTTCATTCACAAAAATTAAAAAACCAACTTTATGAAAACAAAGCTAATTTCAATGACTGCAATTGCAGCAATCACCTTAATTTTCGGGTGTAAAAAAACCAACAACAACTCAAATGGAGTTTCCTATCAGATTAAAACGATAAACCCAACTGCTACTTTAGCTTACTCCTCGGGATCTCCTTCAATTATGTCACCGGTAAGTGTACAGGGAGGAACTATTACCTGGACCAGTGGCTACGCTTCAGCTACAGAAGTTAATTTTGAAGCTGAAGGATCAGGAAGCCATGTCAAATTTAAATCCGAGACTCCGGTTAAAATTGATCTTTTTTCTCCTCTATCTTCCTTAGGAAATATTAGTATTCCAACAGGGGTATATGACACGGCACAATTTGAAATTGATCTTTCACCTACTGCAACAGATGCCGCTTTTGAATTGCATGGCATGTATGATACTATACCTGTAATTTTTAGAATTACCAAAAGTTATGAGTTTGATGCAGAACAGCCAAAAATAACTATTGCTGATGGACAAAGTTACAATGCTGTAACCGCTTTGAATTTAGCAAATCTTACTCAGGGTATCTCTGCTGCAACTTTAAATGCTGCAACAAAAGACGGATCAGGAACAATTATTATTTCTGATGCTTCTAACGCATCTATATATGATGCCTTTATTACCAATTTAAAAAATTCAGAGGAGGAAGATTTTAAATAAGTTTTTTTGAGGGGTTTTATGTATTAAGTGGCTGTCTCAAAAGTTTGAGACAGCCACTTTTAATTTAGATCCCTAAATGAATTATTTCCATAAAGTGGATTGTCAACGCCTTAATTTTACTTAATTATACACAGGCATAAACGATGGCATAAGTACCCCATACCAATGGCATCAAATACGTTCCGCCATCTTTGTTTTAATTTCAGAGATCAACATGATGAATCAAAAATTTCGGTTCATTGTTCGCTTTTTTTACAGCCAATTGAATGAAATCATTTTATAAATAGGTAGTATTATAAATAAGGTAATTAATGATTTTGCACTCTCAATCCTGAAAGAGTGATATTATGAAATCATTAATAATTTATTCTCCAATTCAATCTTACTATTTTGTTTTAATTTGAATTAATAATTCTATATTGAATTGAAAACAATTTAATTAAGGTGTCTACATTACCATCTTCCGCTTCAAATGAATTAAAGCGCACGCTTACTCCTGTTATGTTGTGGGGGCTGGGGGTAGGCTATGTTATTTCAGGAATGTATTTTGGCTGGAACCTGGGCCTGGAGCAAGGTGGCACATTAGGCCTGGCCATTGCTACTTTTTTTATTGTTATCATGTATGTAACATTCACGTTCAGTTATGCAGAGTTAGCGTGCGCTATACCTAAAGCTGGTGGTGCATTTGACTATGCTACCCGTTCATTAGGAAAAGACATTGGGTTTATCGCCGGTATGGCGCAGAATATTGAATTTATTTTTGCTCCTCCTGCAATTGCATTTGCCATCGGCGCTTATTTTAATTTATTTTTTCCTCAAATTCCCATTATAGCTATTGCCATTTTCGCCTATGTTGCTTTCACCGCTTTAAATATTTATGGAGTAAAAGCTGCGGCAATTTTTGAATTGGCGATTACCATTTTAGCAGTTGGAGAATTGTTGTTATTTGCCGGAATTACCATCCCGCATTTCGACATTAAAAATTTACAACATAATGCGCTTCCTCACGGATGGCAGGGAATTTTTGCTGCTATCCCCTTTGCGATCTGGTTTTTCCTGGCTATTGAAGGCGTTGCCAATGTAGCGGAAGAAGCCATTCATCCGCAGCGAACTATTCTTTTCGGCTTTGGATCTGCCATACTTACCCTGGTTATTTTATGTGTGTTAACTTTTGCTTCTTCTGTAGGAGTGGCCGGTTGGGAAGCTATTGTTTATAAAGCTGATGGCACTACTTCAGACTCCCCGTTGCCATTGGCTTTGGCGCATGTGGTAGGCAGTAATAATATTTTGTACCATTTGCTTATTACCATCTGTTTATTCGGATTGATAGCCTCCTTTCACGGGATTATTTTAGCGGCCGGAAGATCTGTATTTGAATTTGGGCGGGTAAAATTTGCTCCTGCTTTCATCGGGAAAATTCACCCCAAATTTCAAACACCTTCTAATGCGCTGCTAATAAATATGAGTATCGGCATTATTGCATTGATCACAGGCAAAACAGCAGAGATTATCACCATTTCGGTTTTTGGAGCCTTAACGCTGTATATAATTTCAATGATTTCACTTTTGCAATTAAGGAAAAATGAAAAGCAAATGATTCGTCCGTTTAAAGTACCCTGGTACCCTGTTTTTCCAATTACCGCATTAGTGATCGCAGTTTTTTCATTTGCCGCCATGACCATTTTTAATCTGGAACTGGCAATTATTTATATTTTAGTGTTGGGCCTTTTTTATGTCGCTTTTAAAGTGGTTAAAAAATAGAATCAAATCATTATTTTGTACCTGGTTTATCAAAGAAATAATATGACTACCAAAGAAATTATTCAGTATGTAAAAGATCATCCTTCGGGAAAAGTAAAAATTGCACTCACAGACATTGATGGCATATTGCGTGGCAAATATATTTCCGCAGAAAAATTTCTTTCTGTGATTAACAGCCATTCAGGTTTCTGCGATGTAATTTTTGGATGGGATGCAGGTGACGTTGCCTATGATAATGTCGAATTTACAGGTTGGCATACCGGCTATCCTGATGCACAGGTTAAAATTGATCTTTCCACTTTTAGAAAAATTCCATGGGAAAATGATGTTCCTTTTTTTCTCGGTGAAATGATGAATGTAAATGGGGAACCTTCTTCTGTGTGCCCAAGGCAATTACTGAAGAAAGTTTTAAAAGATGCGGAGGAAGAAGGCTATCTGCCTTATTTCTCACAGGAATTTG
>DATCMY010000069.1:0-12476 GCA_036565505.1 Hanamia sp. | reverse complement strand
GTTCATGATATGTTGCAAAGAATTGATCTGGATCAGTTATCTTTTGATCTTCGTAATTCTGCTGCGAATGAAACTTCTCAACAACGTAAAGCAGATGCCTTAAAACGCCTGAGCGTAGTAGAAGGTTTCCGCGATGCCAATACAAGAATTAATAATCGTCCTGAATGGATGGTAATGCAATATATTCCTGTAATTCCACCGGAACTTCGTCCATTAGTACCATTAGATGGAGGCCGTTTTGCATCATCAGATCTTAATGATTTGTATCGCAGGGTTATTATTCGTAATAATCGTTTAAAAAGATTATTAGAAATTAAAGCTCCTGAAGTAATTCTTAGAAATGAGAAACGTATGTTGCAGGAAGCTATAGATTCATTGTTCGATAACTCACGTAAATCTAATGCAGTAAAAGCAGAAGGCGGACGTGCATTAAAATCATTGAGCGATGTATTGAAAGGAAAACAAGGCCGTTTCCGCCAAAACCTTTTGGGTAAACGTGTTGATTACTCTGGTCGTTCTGTAATTGTAGTAGGACCTGAATTAAAAATGCATGAATGTGGTTTGCCAAAAGATATGGCTGCTGAATTATTCAAGCCATTTATAATCCGCAAATTAATTGAAAGAGGAATTGTAAAAACAGTTAAAAGCGCAAGAAAATTAGTTGATAAAAAAGAAGCGATCATTTGGGATATTCTTGAAAATATATTGAAAGGTCACCCTGTAATGTTGAATCGTGCCCCAACATTGCACAGGTTATCTATCCAGGCATTTCAGCCTAAATTGATTGAAGGAAAAGCGATACAATTGCATCCATTGGTAACAACTGCATTTAACGCGGATTTCGATGGTGATCAAATGGCGGTGCACGTTCCTTTGAGCAATGCAGCTGTTTTAGAAGCGCAGATGTTGATGCTTTCTTCTCATAATATTTTGAACCCTCAAAACGGTACACCTATTACGCTTCCTTCACAGGATATGGTTCTGGGATTGTATTATATTACTAAAGGAAGAAAATCAACTCCTGAATTAAAAGTAAGGGGTGAAGGAAAATCCTTCTATTCTCCCGAAGAGGTTATTATAGCTTATAATGAACAAAGTATCGATCTTCATGCTCACATAAAAGTGAAAGTTGATGTTCGTAACAACGATGGTACTATAGTTAATAAATTATTGGATACTACTGTTGGACGCGTAATATTTAATCAGCATGTTCCAAAAGGTGTAGGGTTCATCAATGCTTTGCTTACAAAGAAAGCATTGCGTGATATTATTGGCGATATTATTAAATGGACCAACATTCCTGCTACGGCTAAATTCCTTGATGATATTAAATTACTTGGTTTCCGCATGGCATTTAAAGGTGGATTGTCATTTAATATTAACGATCTTATTATCCCTGATACCAAGCAGGAAATGATTGATAATGCTACAGGTGAGGTGGATGAAGTATGGGATAACTATAATGCAGGTTTAATTACTAACAATGAAAGATATAATGGTATCATTGATATCTGGAGTCGTGTAGATACGCGTTTGACAGAAACATTGATACAGGAATTGGCAGCAGATAAGCAAGGTTTCAATTCAGTTTACATGATGCTTGATTCTGGTGCAAGGGGATCTAAACAACAGATTAAGCAGCTTGCAGGAATCAGAGGATTAATGGCTAAGCCACGTAAATCCGGAAGTAGTGGAAGTGAAATTATTGAAAACCCCATCTTGTCTAACTTTAAAGATGGATTGAATGTATTGGAATACTTTATTTCTACGCATGGTGCCCGTAAAGGTCTTGCAGATACTGCTTTAAAAACAGCTGATGCGGGTTACTTAACCAGGAGGCTTGTGGATGTTGCCCAGGATGTGGTTATCAATGACGAAGATTGTGGTACTTTAAGAGGTATTGCTACTTCTGCGTTAAAAGATAATGAAGATATTATTGAGCCATTGTACGATAGGATTTTAGGAAGAACTTCTTTACACAATGTTTATAATCCGCTAACAGATGAATTAATAGTAGAAGCCGGCGGAAATATTAATGAAGAAATTGCTCATGCAATAGATGATGCAGGCGTTGAAAACGTTGAGATACGTTCTGTTCTTACCTGCGAAAGCCGCCGCGGTGTATGTGTAAAATGCTATGGTAAAAATCTGGCATCTGGTTACACTGCACAAAAAGGTGACGCAGTGGGTATTATTGCTGCTCAATCAATTGGTGAACCGGGTACGCAGCTTACATTACGTACATTCCACGTAGGTGGTGTGGCAGGGTCTGCATCTGTTGAATCTACATTAAATGCAAAATTTGACGGTACTATTCAATTTGATGGATTACGTACCGTAGATGCCATAAACAATACCGGTGAAAAAACGAAAGTGGTAATTGGACGTACAGGTGAAGTAAGAATAATGGATGTAAAAAATGATCGCCTTCTTATCACTAACAACGTTCCTTATGGCGCTACGCTGAATGTAAAAGACGGACAAAAAGTGACAAAAGGAGATGCTATCTGTACTTGGGATCCATTTAATAATGTAATTGTTTCTGAAATAGATGGTCATCTTAAATTTGAAAATATAATTGAAGGGGTTACTTATCGTGAAGAAGCTGATGAGCAAACTGGTCACAGAGAAAAAGTGGTAATTGAAACTAAAGATAAAACCAGGATTCCTTCTCTTTTAATTGAAGGTAAAAAAGATACTAAAGGTTATAATCTTCCGGCAGGTTCTCATGTTACAATGAACGAAGGAGAAGAAGTGAAAGCTGGCCAGGTTGTAGTGAAAATACCTCGTGTTCTTGGAAAATTAAGAGATATCACTGGAGGTTTGCCACGTGTAACTGAATTATTTGAAGCAAGAAATCCGGGTAACCCGGCAGTTGTTTCTGAAATTGACGGTGTGGTTTCTTTCGGTAATATTAAGCGCGGTAATCGTGAAGTAATTGTAGAAGCAAGAGATGGTGTAGTCAGGAAATATTTAGTTCCGCTTACCCGCCAGATACTTGCACAAGACGGTGATTTCATTAAAGCCGGTGTAGCATTATCTGATGGGCAGATTGCTCCGGCAGATATACTTTCTATAAAAGGACCGTTTGCTGTACAGGAATATGTAGTGAATGAAATTCAGGAAGTTTATCGTTTGCAAGGTGTAAAAATTAATGATAAGCATATTGAAGTTATCGTGCGCCAGATGATGCGTAAAATAACTATTGAAGATGCGGGAGATACTAAATTCCTTGAAGGCGATACTGAAGACCGGTACGATTTTAATGTTGAAAATGACTGGATATATGATAAAAAAGTAGTTACAGATTCAGGAGATAGCAGTAAAATGCGTCCGGGTAAAATTGTTACTTTGCGTGAAGTAAGAGAAGAAAATTCTATTCTTCGCCGCGCAGATAAAAAGACAGTTGAATACCGCGATGCAAGGCCTGCCACTTCTTCACCATTGTTGCTTGGTATTACAAAAGCCTCATTGGGTACACAAAGTTGGATCTCGGCTGCATCGTTCCAGGAGACAACTAAAGTATTGTCATCTGCAGCCATACAAGGAAAAACAGATACTATGCTTGGCCTGAAAGAAAATGTAATTACCGGTCATCCAATACCAGCAGGAACAGGATTAAGGGAATTTGAAAACATGATCGTTGGTAGCAAAGAAGAATATGAATTGTTGATGACTACCAAAGAAGCCATGGCATTTGACGAAGAGGAGTAAAATGTACTGATTTACAGTTAGACTGATAATATAATTTTAAGGAGTAAGAATAATCTTGCTCCTTTTTTTATGCCTGTAATTCTGTGAAGGGAAAAATTGTATCAATTCCAATCTCATTCCTGAAAACAGTGTGAAGAATAGTCTTTTTATAGGTTTAGATACACAAAGAAAAAAAAGAATTAATGGAGAAAATAGACAATATCAATTTCAGCAGGCGAATGATGTAATCATATTTGCTTCTTCAGGAATATTAATAAACTGGCGTAAGCGACAGGACTTTATTTCTCCAGAATATACATTAAGATGGGAAGCATTGAAGGAAGTGATTTGAGGAAATGGATGCATCCTTTCTAAATTTAATTTAAACTCTCTTTCTGCACCAAGATCTAATATGGCGGCACCAAAACTTGCAGACATACTCAATCAAACGGAAACGATTTTTCCTGGAACTAATTTATCGCTTAAATTTAAAAAATCCGCATTTTCTAACTGCTAGAGGTAAGGAGTTCTGAATCTATTGTGCTGAGGTATTTCTATTCTTCAGGCTTTGTAACAAAACCTATTCAACACACAGATACGCAAACACCACATATCCTTAGCTGCATATATGCTAGTGGGAGGATCAGTCCACTCCGGGAGTGGTATTAACCCTCCCCAAAAAATGAAAATTAAAAAGGCTGCCCTTTTAAGACAGCCTTATTTTTTTTATTCTGGTAGAATAAAATTAAGGTTATACAGCTTGACTATAATCGGAAACAGATCACCATATTACTATTATTTTAGATATCCATAATATTCATCATCTGTTGCACAATCCCACCAAACAGGCATACTCCAAATATTTGGATCAGCAGCATGGGGATTTAAGGCAAATGTATTTACCGAGTTGTAATTTATTTCATAAGTTGGAGGTAAATACCAGCGACGCATCCAATATCTGGGATCTGTTGGGGCACCACCTGTCAACTGAGCCTGGCCTGTAAATAAAGGTCCCCGATCATACCCGGGATAAATAACGCCGAAGCCGCCTACATCGCCAGCGCTAAAATCAAAGCGACGCATGTCGTTCCAATTTTCAATACTGCAACCCATTGCAACATATTTTTGCAACATGATATCTGACATTTTCAAAGTACCTCCATTCTGGCAAACCGCATTACTCAGAAGATAAGTATTGATGGCAGTTTGATCCATAGGAGCCATATCAGGATTAGTATTAGTATAACCGGAGGATTGCCATTCGGTTAGCTTGGCTTGCATCATATTCAAATGTGCCTGTATACCTGCAATGTATGCCGTGTAAGCATTCCCGTTATCACCCTTTCTCATATAAACCTCAGCTTTAATAAAGCACATCTCATGGTAAGTTAAAATCTCCTGGTCAGAAACTGGACGAATCTGGAACGAGCCTGTAGAGCCGACAGCTCCCGCAGTCATTGCAGCTGTTGAAGGATACCAGTCAACGTCCAATGGGTCCACACCGCCTGTTGCGAGCGCAAAACTGCGCAAGTTTACATAAGCAGTATCCCCGGCGTATAGGTAATTAGTACTATTTATATACATGGAGCCCGCCGGATAAGTTACGGTTACGTTATTCCCATTAACTGTGTAAGTCCGCCCGGCCAAAACCTGGTCAGCAATAAAATTTGCACGGTCCGTCGCATCAGCAATAGTATATTTTATATTTTTATCTGTCGGGGTATAACTTTGCAGAGAAATAGAAGTAGGGCCTCCTTTCAGCAACCGCGTTGATGGACCATAAGAATCAACGCCCTTTGAACGATTCCAGGTATATGATATCACTTTACCGTTGCCATCAAGTTGAATATTGGACATGGATGCAGGTACAATTTTGCTCATCCTTGGATCTGTAACGCCTGAACCTCGCATATTCGTCAACAAGTTGTAATAATACTGAGAAATACGATTAGCGCTTCCGTAAGCCGCATAGTCAAAATTGCCATTTGTAACAACAGGATCACCGTATAAATAATCGGTTACGGTACTGTTGTTATAACCTGGCCCAACTGTATTGTCGGCATTAGACTGTGGACCCTGGGATAAACAGTAGAGAACAGAATCCGCATTATACAGGTCTGATTTTTTTGATAGCTTAAGCATGTACCTGGCTTTTAATCCCCAGCATAATTTTATCCACTTGCTTACATCGCCCCCATTCCATAAATCACCGTTAGAAAGTGCTGGAGCTCCTGTCTCCTGTGCTTTACCAAACAGGCTTATAGCTTCATTTAATTTTGCCATACATCCGTTGTAAATAGTTTTACCGTCATCAGGTTTAGGACTTGGATTACCAGTTGCGGCCTCGGTGTATGGCATTTCACCATACAAATCGAGCATTTCCATAAAACCCAAAGCATGGAATACATCAGCCGCCGCCATATAATGATAGGCGCCTTGTTTCTCGGCGGAATTATACAAATCAACTACATTGGAAGATACTTCTATGAACCAGGTTTGATAGGGGGATGTAACATTTCCGGCAGCGCATTGCCATGTTGTGCTAAACGTATTAGGACTAGCGGTGGTACTGTAATAAACTCCCGCCTGGCACGAAGTACGAAAATTGGTAACACCAGCCGTGTACTGGTAAAAGTGTTCGATCCAGGGCAGCCGGTTTTGAATTAATACGCTTTGATTGTTTGGATTATCCGGGTCGGTATTAACATCCAGCCACTTTTTACACGAAGATGAACCTAACAGGACGATACAACCCAATATTATATATTTTATATTTTTCATATTTTAATTATTTTTCGATGGTTAAAATGTGAGATTTATCCCGAATGTGAAACTTGCTACTGCAGGCACTCCCAAATAATCAATACCTGTAGAACCCGAGCCTCCTGTTCCTCCTGCCGCGCTTACCTCAGGATCCATTCCTTTGTAGTTTGTCAATGTAAGTAAATTAGTGCCCGCTGCTGTTGCCGAAATTCCTTTAATAACTTTTTGATTCTTCAATATATTGCTGAAGTCATAAGTTAATGACAACGAACGCAGTTTCACCCAGTTTACCGATGTAATGAAATTCATGGAATTAGCTGCGTAATTTGCCCAATATCTTTGAATCAAATACGAACCGGCATACGTTGTTCCATTAATAATATATGACTGATCTGCATTGTATGTTTGATTAAAATCAGCACCTGTCTGGCTGTTGACCCCGCTTACGGTTACCGACTGGCGGTCATTCAGTAAAGTTTTCTTACTTAAACCATTTACGATCATAGTATATTCTGTACCGTTATATACATCTCCTCCCTTACGAATGTCGAGCAGAAAGGATAATGTAAATTTCTTGTACCGAAGGGTATTATTAATGCCACCGAGGAAATCCGGTTCACGATTACCTACAACCGGGTTAAGGGTGTTCAATTTATATAATCCTGTTGTAGGATCTACCTGGTAGCGTCCATTTGGAATTGGTTTTCCATTAGTGTCGTTTTCACGCAAATAAGGGCTGCCGGTCATCCCAAGGAAGTATCCGCCGTTGGGAATAGATGCCGCTTTCACTGTTCCGAATTGAGCATCTGTTGGGTAAAAATAGGCTATGCCCGGAAGAAAAGCGCCTAATCTGCCTTCGTTGTAGGAGAAGTTCAACACTATATCCCATGAGAAATCCTTTCTCACTATTGGTTTACCCGTAATCGCTATTTCCATACCCTTGTTAATGACAGAGCCGCTATTGAGGGAGCTGAAAATAAATCCGCCGGATTGGGCTAAACGTGGTTGCGCAATTTGATTCTTGGTTTGACTATGATAATACGTATAATCCAACCCAATACGGCCATTCAAAAATCTAAACTCTCCTCCGACCTCCCAGGAATTTTGAATTTCAGGTTTCAATATAGGATTACCGGAATAGTACTGATTACCCACCCCGGTAAAAGAGCCAATAGTGATCGGGGGATTTACATAAGTATTCGTAGCAAAAGCATTCGCATCTTTACCAACCTGCGCCCAGCTTCCGCGAATTTTACCGAAAGAAAGAATATTGTTTGCGGGTAACAATTGCGTGAAAACAAAAGAACCGCTGACAGAAGGATAAAAATAAGACCTATTCTGAATAGGCAATGTGGACGACCAATCATTGCGTCCTGTTGCGGTTAGATAGATGAGATCTTTATAAGATACGCCAACCTCTCCATAACCTCCTACCAGGCGCTTTTTAGTGGTACCATCCGTAAAAAATTTATTATCGGTGGAAATGTTATTAAAGCTGATGGTCCCGGCTGTAATAAAGTTGTATCCCCAATGATTCTGATTCAGCCATTCAGTACTTTCCGAAGTGGTTCCCAACATCAGGTGCGTATCAAAATCTCCAAATGTTTTATGAAAATTACTCATCACGGTTGTTGACATGTAAGTATAATCAAACAGGTCTTTGCTCAAACGCCCGGTTTGATACAATGGAATCACGGCAGAACCCGGGGCAATGTAAGTATAATCATTAGTGGTGTATTGGTCGTATCCAAAACGTGCCGTAATATCCCACCAATCTGTAGCTTTAAAATTAGCGTTTACGCCTCCTGTGAAACGCTTGGTTTTTGAAGTTAAATTATCCTTATTGATAATCCAGTAAGGATTGTCTAAATCGCTTTCTAAAGGTATAGTTCCGGCAAATTTGCGATATTGCGTCCCATCAGGATTTAAATAATTTTTTAAATTGAATGTTTGGGGCCAGCTATATATAGCCCCCATGGCTCCATTGCCACCGCCGCCATATAAACCTGCAGTAGTTAAAGTTCTGTCGGTGTTGGCGATAGAATAGGCCGAATTTGCATTCAATGTTAAGCGGCCATACTTTTGTTCACCATTAAAACGAAAAGTGGTTTTATCATAACCTGTTCCAGGTATAATCCCTGTTTGATTAAAGTTAGATCCCGATAAATAAAAAGTACCATTTTTTGTGCCGCCGGATACGTTTACGTTATTATCATAAACGACTCCATTTTGGAAAAAATCACCGATATTGTTATATATAGCACTGTCAGCAGGAATTTTTGGTCCCCACGAGCTATATGTGACATCGTTTAAAACACCGTTACTTGAATACACACCAGGACCAAATTCGCTTTGAACTTTAGGCAATTTATTCGCCCATGAGGTGCTTACTTTACTGTTGATATCAACTGTTACTCTGCCTTCCACCCCTTTCTTGGTGGTAATAATAATAACACCGTCGGCTGCACGCGATCCATACAAGGCGGCTGCCGCAGCACCTTTCAAAACTGACAAGTTTTCGATATCTTCCGGGTTGATATCCATGATACGGTCTGAGTAAGTTGTATTACTGCGCGAAAGGCCATCGGTACCCGTATTACCCGTAACTGTAGTCGAATTATCATATATAATGCCATCAACTACAAATAACGGCTGATTTTGTCTTCCCTCCGATGTAGAATTACCTCCACGAATAGTTATAGATGCTCCGGCGCCTGCGGAACCGCTAAATTGCGTAATGTTTACACCAGGAACTTTACCTACTAAAGAATTAATGACATTAGTATTCTTATTTTTCATTAATTCTTTCGCATTTAAGTCGGAAACCGAATATCCCAAGGCCTTTCGTTCCTTTTTTATACCCAAGGCCGTAACAACCACTTCCTGCATTTGTTCTTCCGTTCTCTGAAGAGTAATTGAAATAGTGGAAAAATTTCCTACTTTAATTTCCTGTGAAGTAAAACCTACAGCGCTTATAACCAGGGTATTTCCCTGTGAAGCATTAAGGGAGAAGTGCCCGTCGGGATCGGTTTGTGTTCCTGCTTTTTGACCCTTAAGAAGAACCGTTGCACCAGCAACCGGCATATTATCGGATGATAATACTGTGCCGGAAACTTTTTTCTGCTGTGCCAAAGTTGTTTGACATAACTGTAAAAAAAGTAATGTCAGGATACCTGTTACAAATTTTTTCATAGCAATTTTTATGGTTTGTTTTAAAATGTTTCTGTGTTTATGACATTAGAAAATAGTATTCTGCTGCGTTGGTTAGTTCTTAGGGTTGGATAGGATATTTATAAATCTTTCAAAAGGATTTTTATTATCGATCAAAAAACATCCGTTCAACTGAAACATTTTTATAAGCTGTAAGTGTTTCTTTTAGTAATAATAAAAATCAATCAATATTATATTTTTTATATAACTCTTATGCCTGCCTGTATGTAAGGTTTTAAAATTTCATCGTCCGCAGGCAATTCTGTTATAAGCGTATCAATCTTTTTAATATCGCACACCTGTATCGGCTGTTGGGAATTAATCTTCTCTGAAATAGTTAAGCAGATCAATCGTCGCGTTGACTCAATCATTGCTTTTTTTACCTGTACTACATCCCAGTCATTATCTGATACTCCATTTTCCAGGTTAATCGCATTTACTCCCAGGAAACACAAATCAACTTTTAATTCTTTTATTTTTGAAATCGCTTCTGACCCTACCGTGATCTTGGAATTTTTTGAAATTTTATCCCCAATGGCAATTACTTCTATATTCGGATGTTTTATATATTCAAAAAGTGCAGGAATACTGCCTGATATAAATGTGGCATTTAATTTTTCCGGAAGCATTTTAGCTAATTCAATAATCGTTGTTCCTCCACTCGTTAAAATGAACATTCCATCTTTTATAAGCGAAACTGCTTTTTGTGCAATTAGCTTTTTTTGGGTATAAGCGTATACTTCTTTTGATGAATGATTGCTATCATGGAAAGAGGTTGAGAGTGCACCACCATGAACTTTTATGACTTTGCCTTCGTCTGCAAGCTGTTGAAGATCCCTTCTTATTGTATCATCCGACACTCGAATCTGTTCGCTTAAATCGGTTGACAGAACTTTATTGTGCAGATTAATCTGATGGAGAATATATTTATGTCTCTCTCTCTTAAGCATTTATTAGTTCGATTTGTAAAATCAAATATAAATTATTAATTCATAAAAACCGCAAATTCCGCAAAAATTATTTTTATAAAGTAGCAAAAAGTTGCAGCATCAAGTTATTTAATAAGATAAAATGACGCAATATTCGCTTTTTGAACAAACAAGGAAGTATTCAAAAAATTACAGGAAAGTGCAATGAAGAATATTTGATCCGGTATATTTTTTAGGATAAGCAGGCAGAATATTTATTCCGGGATTTATAATTATTTATTTCTTACGCCTTCTCTTTGTATGAATTTTTTTTGATGTGTGCTTTATTTTTTTTGTCCGGATTGAATGAGATTTTTCAGTAGAATTGAAATCTTCTTTTGGAGCAACCCCGTTTTCATCATCAACCATCATAGAAGCCGGATCAAAGATTTCAGCCATTTTTTTTGACTGATAAATTAAAGGATTGTATTTATTGCCTAAAACAATTATAGTAACTGAATCCTGTATCATTCTTATAAAAACGGTATTGTTGCCATGCCACCATCCATTATGGTAAATTACTTTTTTCCCATTTGGATATACATTCATCCGCCAGCCATAACCATAATTTCTTATTCCAGGTTTTTCATTACTGTAAGGTGTAAACGCAGCTTCTAAAGTTTGTTTATTAAAAATTTGGTTGGTGTATAATGCCTGGTCCCATTTAAGTAAATCTTCCGGCGTACTGTAAATATTTTTATCTCCAAAGCCGGTATCTAAAAAGGTAAAACCTTCCTGCCTGCCTCGCCAATCATAGGATGGCATTGCTGTGGCACTGTCTTTCATGTTAAAAATATAAGTATCATTCATATGCAACGGCGTAAAAAAATATTGCTGTAAGAAATCGGCATATTTTTGGCCTGAAGCTTTTTCAATAATTAATCCTAATAAGGCATAGTTGGTATTGCAATAGGTAAAATGAGTATCAGGCTTGCTGGTGGCCTGGGGCTGATATTTTATAAGATAATCCAGTACATCTTCATTGGAGCAATATTGTTTTTTATTCCAACCCAATTTTTCCATAAAATAAATGTAATTGGGTAAGCCGCTTCTATGGCTTAGTAATAATTTTATGGTTACGTTATCGTAAGGAAAGGCGGGAAAATATTTTTTTACATCATCATTTAATGAAAGCTTGCCAAGTTCTGCGAGTTTCAATGAAGCCATCGCAGTAAATGTTTTGGAAACTGATGCCAGATGAAAAGCGCTGTGTTTGGTAAGTGAATCTTTTTTCTTCAGATCAAAAAATCCATGATAAGCTTCAAATATTACATGACCTTTTTTGGCGACGAGTATGCCACCATTAAAACCTCTGCCAACAAGATTTTTTTCATAAAATTCTTTAACGCCATCATAATACCTGTTAAAATCTGCGGGTGAAATATCGCCGGGAACTGGCGCTATATAGCCTATAGAATCTTTGGTAATAGGTTTCGGTTGATTAGCATCTGAATGACAGGCAGAAAAAATCAAAGAAAAAAAAGAAAGAATTGAAATAAATTTGCAGGAATTCATCGAAAAATATTCAAGGATTAAGGGGTTATATTTGCAATATTACATTACTAAATTTATATGATAGACAAAAAAAGTACAAGTTATCCTAAAGAAAAAATAAATATTCTGTTTCTTGAAAATATTAGCAAAGCTGCTGTTAAAAAATTTTTAGACGCTGGGTATAATTCAGTGAAACAAATTCCGGGGGCTTTAAGCGAAGAACAACTGATCAAAGAAATTAAAAATATCCATTTACTCGGCATTCGTTCAAAATCGAAAATAACCGCTGAGGTATTAAAACATGCAGAAAGGTTGCAGGCGATAGGTTGCTTTTGTATTGGCATTAAC
>DATCMY010000068.1:0-4335 GCA_036565505.1 Hanamia sp. | reverse complement strand
GAAATTCTACAGATTTTGAGCATGACCCTAATAAGTAAAACCCCCGTCAATCAACTGTTTGACACGAACTACCAACAAAATTTCAAAGAACTAAATCATAACCAATTGGTTTTGTTTTGATTAAGAGTGCATGCTAGTGATCCAGGTTCTATTTTTTTATCTAATGATATTAATGTCAATTCTATATTAGGTAGAGATGTAAGGTTCTCTTTTTTCAATTGGATGATTTTTTTAGCATTTCTCTTTAACAACCAATATTGAACAAATTTATATCCAGAATTTGGAATAAAGTTGCCTCTATTTAAAACATGGTTTGCGGTAATTACCGTTGAGTCATTTAGAAGAAATGCCGTGCCACAAATTCCACCTTCGACTGGAGTTTCACCGATATGGTTATACGAAATCTTCACTATTGCGAAAACTGAGTTTTCAAATATTAAGTTATCAATCTTATGATGAGTAATCTTGACTGGATAATTAAAACATGACAGAATTAGTCCGAAATATATTAGATAGAACTTAATAATCATCGTATGTAATTTAATTGCCACCAACACAATATTAAATGAACCCCAACAGCTTTCCTAAAAATTTTTCAGCGTTGATTATTATCACTTTTCTTTTGCGTTTTCTTTACCTGCCTGCCGGTATGCTGGTTGTCGTTGCGCTCTAAATAAAAATCCTTGTTATTTATTTGTTTACTGTGAAGTTTATTCAAATCCATTTTCCCTGCCACTTGATTAAATCCTCCCCCACTTTACATTGCATGAATATACGTGGCGCTGTCTTTAAGAGTAGGCAAGCTCATTTCAACAAAAAAGTTTTTAACACCACCGGTTTTGGCGGCGACAAAAAATTCTTTCCAGTCAATAATACCCTGCCCAACGGGTACTTCCTTTTTATCTGCTGTCCAGTCTGATAAATGAGATGAAATAAACCTGCCGGGGTATTTGTTGAAATAAGTGGAAGCTTTATAACCAAGGTTGATCACTTCTGTCTGGAACTGCATTTTTACGAGGTTTGGATCAAAGCGATTCATCAATGCATCGTAGATCAATTGACCATCGAGGGTTGCAAATTCAAATTCATGATTGTGAAACCCCGCCTGCATGCCTGCTTGTTTTATCTTTTCCGCAGCCTTATTCAATTTATCGGCGGCAGCCAGGTAATCATTTAATGTAGCAGTTTTGGGCAACCAAAATGTGGAGCATATCATTTGTGTAAGCCCTAACTGGTGTGCAAATTCAATGCTGTTATCCAGGTCATCTGTCAATTCGCCAAAACCAAAATGACAACTTGGGCAGCTAAGGCCGGCTGCATTAATAATACTGCGCATGTCAGCGGTCTTCATACTAACCAACGGGCCAAAGCCACTATCCACATATCCTTTCGGGGAGCACATTTCAACCAACTGGTAACCCTGGCCGGCCATCATTTTTAATGTGCCCGCAAAATCATTAACCAGTATATCTTTTACTACCCATGTTTGAAACCCAATGGGCATTTCCGCTGCTGATGCAAATGCAAAGAGTTGCTTTGGTAATTGTGATAAAGCCAGTGCAGCACCTAAGCCAATGGATGTTTTTCCAATGAATGCTCTGCGGTTAAATTTTTCCATGATAAGTAATTTTAGTCGGAGGGTTTATTCTCCTCATTAGAGTTGGTTTTTTTAAATTGTTGCAGGATCCCAGCCTTGCCTGTATTCACGGGATAAGTATTTGTTTGCTTCCGGTATGTTGGTAATTTTAAGATTTGCGGCATCATATTGCAACATGCGGTTTGTTCTTAATGCTACCGCATATAAATTGATCGCCTCTGTTAAATGCTCCGCTTCAGAAAAATTACCAGGATATTGTTTCCCGCTTTTACAGGCTTCAACAAATAACTTCAACCAGTGAGAAGATTTTTGATCCTCATTTTGGTTATCAGAATTCTGCTTGAGGGTATCCATCTTTTTACCGGAGATGATCTGTGGATCCTGTACATTAAATCCTGCTAATATTTTACCGGTATCGCCAACGAACATCATTCCTTCTTCAGGCAATTCTTTATTTTCATTGATCAATTCACCAGGTATTTCGGGCCGCATGCCACCGTCGTACCAATATAGATCAACCGGCGGCCTGTTTCCATTTGCAGGATATTTAAAGCGAACCGTGCTTGCCATCGGAAATGAAAAGTTATTATCGACCCGGTAGGGAACAGGGCCATGAAAGTCGCAAACATGGCTGCGGTGGGGCTCTATGCTTGTTGGAGACGTTAATTGTAATGCATTAAAAACTGTCCAAAGACTGTAATGTCCCATATCAGCCATAGACCCACCTCCGAAATCGTACCAGCCACGAAACACCATATTGGTATAGTCAGGACTATAAGGCCGGCTGGCTTCCGGGCCAAGCCATAAGTCCCAATCAAATCCATTGGGAACCGGTGGTGTATCTTTTGGCAGCTCCGGATATTGCGGCCACACAGGACGATTGGTCCAGTTATGTACTTCTGTAAGTGTACCGATGGCGCCGGCATTTATCCATGCCATTACTTGTTCCATCGATCCGTTTGAATCCCATGGTATCAGGTGTGTTATCACTTTACTGTTGCGTGCCATTTCAATCACCTTTTTTGATTCGATCAGGCGGTTTGAAAGCGGCTTATGTACCAGCACATGTTTACCTTTTTTCATGGCGGCTATGGCCAGTACACCATGAAGGTGATCAGGGGTCATTATTTTAACGGCATCAAGATCTTTTTCTTTTTCTAACAATTCACGGGCATCCGCATACGCTTTACAGCCTTTATATTTTAGCTCAGGATGAATGTTGGCATAATAACTGTCAACGATTGACTTCCCATTATCTCTTCCGCCGGGAATCGTATTATCCCCGCCTGGATTCCAGCCAGGGTTATTGATGGTTTTACGAATCGCATCTTTCAAATAATCCATTCCCCAATCCCTGTATCCGATCGCTTCTTTATTGGGATCGCAAACTGCAATTACCTGTATCCCTGGTTCAGCGAGCAACGGTAGTAACTCACGGGTGCCCTGTGTACCTACACCAATGTAGGCCAGTGTAATTTTATCACTGGGGGCAATAAAGTTTTTTCCGCCAAGAACATGCCTCGGAACAATAGTGAAAGCTGCGGCAGTGGCAGCAGTCAATTCAACAAATTTGCGCCTGGTCATCGGGGAACTTTTTACAGAGGAATCTACTGAATTTTCGTTTTGAATATCCTTTGTAGAAACATTTTGGTTAATGTCTTTTTTCATATCGAAGCTTTTATGGTGAGAGAGTGATGGTTATAACTTTTCGCAGAAAGTATAAATGCTTTGATAAATATAAGAATTTTCCCGGTTAAGAAATTCCGGGCTAATAAATATTTTGAGATGTTATTGAAAATTTCAATTCTATTTTCAGTCATCAATATTAATTAGTCCTATTCCTGAATGTATCGCCAATTTACTTATTCAAAAGATATTTATTTAATAAGCTTTTGCCATGCCTGATAGCATCCCTTCCTTTAGATTCAATACCATACCATCCATGATAACCCGCACGCTGACAAAGCCCGATCATTTTTGCTGTAAGCTCTTCAGTGGGTTGATTACGATAAGACATTCCTTTGGCAAAAGGGGCTGTTTTTTCAAGATAAGTATAGTTGTCAAAATCATTAGACGGTTCACGCCAGTCAGGATAGGTTCCAAATAACGGATGATTTACTTCTTTCATCAATGCCTCCATCCAGTCAGGATCATTAGAAACGCCTCCATGGTTTTCTATCAGTACTTCCACATTAGATTCAGCAGCATATTCGAGCAATAGGCGGTAGGTTTCTGATGCCCGCTTTAAGGCATCTTCTTTTGAAACATCTTGTGTGCCCCTGCAATTAGTGCGTATGGCATGGCATCCTAAATAATGCGCTATATCTATCCATTTACGATGATTGATTACAAATTGTTTTCTTTCTTCCTTAGTAGCAGCACATCCGTCTCCTTCATTATCCACCATTATCAAAACCATCTCTGTTCCATTATCTGCTGCATTTTGTTTTAGCGTATTCAGATATTCAATTGTAGGCACTTCAAACAGCGTATTTACAAACTCGATACCATTGATATCAAAATCTTCTCTTGTAATTTTTGGAAGATCCAATGTTTTCCATTTACCTGCTTTTATTTCATCAACCAATGCCCATTGTGCAAGGGATATATCATCTTTGATCATGAATATTTAATTTAAAATCACTATTGTCCGAGATAAATGAAAAATAAGCATTTTATCCTCTGAAGCTCTTTATTCTACTGCACTATATTTCAAAAATCAAAAGCAGGGGGGTATG